>NZ_JBTNDH010000010.1:0-104366 GCF_054511095.1 Arthrobacter sp. TMN-49
ATTGCGTCGCAACTCGTGTTGCTCCTCCACGAGCGACGAGGACACTCGCGCGCTCGGTACGCACTGATCGTTGAGACCGCCGAAGATCCCGAACTCGCTGACCTTCTTTCCGGGAGCTTGTTCTCCTACGAGAGAGCAGTCACCCTGTTCCGAGCCCTCGGCGTGCATGAACCACAGCAAGCCGCAGCAGACCTGATTGCTGTCCTCGAAGGACTCCTTTTTGACCGCCTGTACGGACGTCGGCGGCAATCCGAAACGACGACGCTCAAAGGACTCCAAGCCGAACTGGAACGCCCGATCCAGCTACTGCTCTCCAGCTTTGTATATGACGGCCAGCGCCACTCAGCGGGCACGTCACCGTCATCGCAGAAGTTCCGTTCATAATGTGCCCGGTCAAGGTTCCCCTTGCGGGGACGCTAATGCCGCATTGGAGACTTTCGCAATAGTCCTCTAGTTTGGCCGTACTCCGGTAATAGGCGTTCTGCCTAGCGTTGTTGGCGACCCCAGATAGACTCCGTTGATGAATAACCTCGAGCAGCGCAAACCCTCCATCATTTTGCGTATGGACTGGGCCATTGTCTGCTGCCTGCTGCTCGGCGCCTTGGTCGTTGTGGCGTCCTGGACTGGCTGGATATTTGTCGTTGGCTCGTACATAGTCCGTGCTTGGATGCTCAGCAGCGCATTGTTTGTGGCGGCCCTGATACTCCTGCGTCTGCGGGCCAAAGCCCGGGGTGGTTCGGGCGGTTGGCTGCGGTCCTTGGTGCTGGCCCTGCTACTCGCTGTCGTCGGGGCAGGTAGCGCCATAGGCATGGCGGTGGACATGGTTATGGATACTGAGAACTTCGTCTTGAGTCCGTATGGTCCCGACGGCTGCCGAGTGGTCGCACGAGAATCCTCTTTCCTCATGAGTGGTAGTGGAGAGGCCTACGCCGTTAATGCCTTCGGGATCGGACGGCGGGTGGGCCAGTGGAGCGTTGACGATGGGGGCCGGCCAATTGAAGCCGGCAGTTATGCGATGAAATGGGCTTCAGATGGTGGTGTTCTGCGCGTTTTCGGCGCATACAAATCAGATCTATTAGAGGGGCCACCAATCAGCTGCCACTGAACGGTAGGAGGCTCCGGTTCGATGTACCACTCTGAAAACAGCCCAATAATGGTGCGGTAGGTTTCTGATCTTCATGTCTTGAATTCATTTGCACCATACGAGCGTTGAGGCAGCAGCTCGATACGTCCCGCATACCGTTCCCCTCCGGACAGGCGAGGGCTGTGCAGACGACTGCTGAAATTTGTGCAGACGGGTACTGAGAATGACAGCAACATTAGACTCAGTTCATGCCAATTGATAAAAACGCCAGCGGGGCACAGCTTCGTGAATATCTGAACGATGCCCGCGAAGCAATCTTGTGGAAATGTGAGGGCTTGAGTGATGCCCAAGCACGTTCTCCCTTGACTCCAACAGGCACCCATGTCATGGGCCTACTGCTCCATCTGGCCGTCACCGAATCCGAATATTTCATTGAATGTCTTGGACGGGAAATTGAGGACCCCGTTATCCGGGGCATCATCGAAGCCGAGGACGCTCAGGCAGACTTTCTCCCGCCGCCAAATATGACGCTTGTCGATGCGGTAAAGATCTATCGGGAGACAACCGTCGCAGCCGATGCAGTGCTCGACGAATTGGAACTGGATTCCCCTGCCGTGGTGCCGTGGTGGATAAAGCATCGGCACACCACGGTGGAACGCCTCCTGGTGCATATGATCGCCGAGTCTCACCGTCATGCCGGACACTTGGATATCGTGCGCGAGCAGTTAGACGGCTTCATCGGTTTGCGCCCATCCGCGCCGAACATTCCCGACCTCACGCCCGATCAGTGGAAAGAGCAGCGTCTGCGGATGAAAGAGCTAGCCGACAGGGCATAGCCAAAGCATCAGCCGTCCCGGTGAAGGTTCGGCTTGCGGGCACCAGGGGGGTGACATTCAGCGTTGCGAAAAAGCCGCCATTTATCGCTGCGATCCACACCGAACGCGGGAGCGACCGTCATCCTTCAGTTCAACACGTCGATGAAGGTCATATACTCGAACTACTACCGTTGATGAAAGGCGAGCGTATGTCCGAGTGGGTGCGCATAGAGGCCAGATCAAAACGCACCGACGTGTGACTCACCGTCTGCGGACAAGGTAAGCCGAAGATCACCGGAGAACCCTGGTACATGCCCGACGGTGTCACCAGTGTCTACCCGTTCATCGAGGACTGGCGTCCTGAAGAACTTCCCTTCCCGGTATGGCTTGCTCCCTACAACGGAGGCAAGAAGTACGGTGACCTGCTGTGGACCGGTGGGAACGCGTTGAAGATTGCCTCCACTCGTTTCATCGAGGCACTTCGCGCAGCTGAGGTCACCGGTTACCGAACCTTCGAGGTCGAGGTTCGAGACCACGCCGGCTCGCCTGTCGAGGGATACACCGGCTTCGCGACCGATCCGTCCCCGGGGTCTGACATCCAGAACCTCTACGGCCAGCCATATCAGAACTATGCTTTCATCGCCACACAGCGTGTCGTCGAGGCATTGCACGATCACGGAGCTGACCAGCTGGAGATCAGCCCCTACATCCCCGACTGACGTCGAAGCCCTCGCGCAGAGAACGAATCGCGCGACCGCAACCTGGTGTCGGAACACACCAGTCTCAGGCGCCGCAGCCACAAGAGTACGAGACTATCGAATCCATTAGAGAGTTGTGCCGATCGGCGCCAAATTAGCGATGCTGGATCTTGAAAGATTTGCTGTCACAACGAATAGTTTTCGGGTCCAGTAGTCGGTTCGAAACAATTCTGGCGAAGGTTGTCCCGCTAGAGGTTCCCCTGCGGTATGGGAGGGCGGTGCTGCCGGCTTCTGAAATTGTGTGGACTGCCCTTCTGAAAAATCAGACGAGCGAAGAAGCCTTCTAACATTTGTGCACTTAGCTTCGGAAAATGACAGGTACTCATCGGCGCGGTTGAACGCGTTTATGATCAGGAAAGAAACCGTGTTCAAGGCCCCAGAGGATGGCGTTGGAGCGGTCAGTTACCCCGATGCGGCGGTAGCAACTGCGGATGAAGGTCTTGACGGTGTTGATTGACAACCGAGCCCTGTCGGCGATCTCGGCATTATTCAAACCTTGAGTAATCAGTGCCAACACCTCGGCCTCCCTTTGAGTGAGGCCTTCTTCGCGGCCTGGCCAATCGCCCAGGCTGGATTTCGCTTGGCCACTGGGTCCGGGAAAAACCTTGCCTTCTCCCCGGTGGATATCGTGGAGCGCACTGACCAGTCGGGCTGCGGGCAAGCCCTTAGATAGATATCCGCTGGCCCCGTTCGCCAGTGCCGCCTGGACCCGTGTTTCATCGAGATCCCAGGAATAGACAATGACTTTGCCAGCCAGCGGATTGCTCGCCAGTTCGTGGACGTCCGCACCGTCTCCGGGGGTCGCGGCAAAAGTATCGTAGAGCGTGAGATGAACAGGTGTATCCACATTACGGTTGAGGTCCAGTTCGACTACCTCCACCGTGTCCCCATAAGAACGAAGCATCATCTCCAGCCCTCGAAGCACAATTTCATAGTCATCCACCAGGGCGATGCGAAGGCTTTCCATTCCCCCACTGTAAGGCACTTGTGGGCAGACAAGTCCACCCCTAGGGGTGAAGAAGTCAACCCCCTCTGCGAAATAGGCTTCGGGAATGGAAGCAACCCAAACCATGAATCTCACCACGCCGGAGGACGGCGATCTCTCCCACGCGACCGTTCGGGAACTGATCGTGCAGCTGGCTTTGGTCGAAGACGAGCACAGAACGGCCACGAGCCCCTCATACATCGCAGCGCTCGCCCGACGCGAGCAAACCATCGTGGTGGCGCTGCACGGGCATGGACTCGGGTTCAAAAGCCCTGGCATTTTACATATGTCGGAGACGGCGACCACCGTTTGCTCCGCTGATGACGCGGAGGTCAAGGAGTGCAGGTGACAGCGATGCAACCGGCCCGTCCGGGTCAGGCTGAGCTTGCCCCTGCTCGATCATCGGCTGACTTGCCGTCAAGGGCCACGAAGGTGGTGGTCATCGAAGCCGGTATTGAGATTCACGGATACATGGTGGCCCGCCAGGGGAACCGCGTTCGGGTGGTGTGGGCTGTAGCTTCCGGCAGGCACCGTCACAGGGCCTTTCCTGACGAGACGGTTTTCCGTCCGGGTAACACTTGCCGCTGGGACGGATACCTCATCTCTGATGATCAGCTCGCCGCGATCCGTCAGGCAGTCCGCTGACCGTGACTAACGGGCCCGCCCTCATGTATACCCGAATTCAAAGCCCGGGACTTCGTAAAATGAATCTGGCTTCAAGCACAGAAAAGACCCGAACTTCTCCACGGTTCCGTGACTCGAATCCCGGCACTGCGTTGCAGGAGTCAGCACCCGGGCCTTCGTCTATCAGCATTTCTCACCCGCTAGGTCCCGGACAGTTAGAACCCGGAATGAGTACCGATCAGTTAGTGCTTCAGTTCATGGGTCTCGCCGACGCCCTCTCGCGCCGCTATCGCGCCCCGGGGTGTGAGGCCGAAGACCTCCAGCAGGTAGCCAGACTCGGTCTCGTTAAGGCCGCCAGCAGGTACCGCGAGGCAGGGAATCATGGGTTCGTGGCCTTTGCCGTGCCAACCATCACCGGCGAGCTGAAGCGACATCTCAGGGATCATTCCTGGGCGGTGCGGCCACCGAGGACAACCCAGGAGGCCAGGCTGAAGATCAAGCACATACGCCCCGAACTGACGCAGCGCCTGGGCCGTGACCCATCGACAGCCGACCTGAGTACGGCCGCCGGCATATCAGTGAAGGAAACGACCCTCGCCTTGCTCGCCGAGATGGCCATGGTTGCCCAGCACGTCGAACAAAATGACCCTTCATCGAGCAACGAGGGCCGAGTGCACGAGGTCGTTCTGGCGGTGGATGAGCCCGCCTACGAACGCATAGAGCAAGAGCTGACCGTGGAAGCGGCTCTCAGGGACGCTAGCACGGAAGACCGCCGGCTGCTGCATCTGCGCTTCGTCCTTGAGTTGTCACAGGGGCAGATCGCCCAAGAACTCGGTGTCAGCCAAATGCAGATTTCCCGACACCTCAGGCAGTTGCTTGGCAGGCTCGGGCGGCGGCTAACCGAGCCTCCGGTAATGTAGGCGACTACGCTGGATACAAATTATCGTGATCCCGGCCCGTGTCCTTCGTAGAGGACATTGGCCGGGCCGTGTTTCACGATTGCGATGGTGCGGGGCGCAGCTGCAGGTCGTGAGAGTTCATTGCGAACTCGTCGTTTGCTGCCGTGCCGGCCTGTCGGCTTTCCTAGGCGCGGCGGCGCACGACGGCGCCGTAAACGCCCAGGACCACCAGTGAGCCCACGATGGCAACGAGCCATGTTTGAAGGCTCCAGAAGTTCTCAAGCCCGACGCCGAAGATCGCCCCACCGATCCATCCACCAAGCAGGGCGCCCACGACTCCCAGAAGCATAGTGATCAGGATGCCACCACGTTGACGGCCGGGCAGGATGGCTTTCGCGATTGCACCGACGATGAGTCCTAGTATCAGGAACGCGATAAAACTCATGAACTAACTCCTTTTTGGTTCGCCTTCTAAGGGCGAGTGGGGGCGGGCCGAATCCGGGCCCGCCCAGATGTCCCCGCGGGGCTCAGTGTTCGGTGACGTCTTTGGCAGCATCCTTGACGTGCTCACCGGCCTGCTTGATGCCCGCCTTGGCTTGGTCGACCTGGCCCTCGGCTTCAAGATCGCGATCGTTCGTGGCTGCACCGATGTGCTCCTTGGCCTTGCCCTTGAGTTCTTCGGCCTTGTTCTCAAACTTATCTGCGACACCCATGGTTGTCTCCTTCAAGGAACGAAAGTGTATTGGGCCCAAGGACCCTCACTAAGTTCTGCTAACGGGCTACGCGGCAGGGGCGCCTCGAGCCTCAAACACTACAATTCCCCGAAATAGGATCTTCAAACATCTACGACTGAAAAACCTGCTTTTCACCGTCCACGTGACAACAGAGGCCGACCTCGAACCCAAGGGCGTCATCCCCTTTGAAAAGAGCAACCCATCGCCGAAACGAAATGAGGAGTTTGTTCTCGCAGCCCACGTTGGGGCCCGGCACGCCACGACCATCGTGAAGGACGGAAAATGCCAGGACGGCCATGAGTTGAGCCGGAGGCTGGGCATTTTCGATTTGGAGGCGCAGTATTGGGCTAGCGGCGCCGGCGAGAGCAGATACGGCAAGTCACGGATTGGTGCCTGACGGTGCCAGCAAGCTTCTGGGTAGGTGGGGCTAAGCTGTGATCATGGATCAAGCGCTGCCCACTCCTGCCGTTGAGGCAGCCAAAAAAACCGTCCTGAGGACCGCCATCGCGGTGACAGCCCTTCAAGGCTCGGTGATAACCGGCCTTGTTCTGTGGGATGCGATCAAACGCCGGTCCCGGTCTAAACGAACCGGGTTCCCCCATCCAGGCACTTTTCACAGCAGTATCGCCGAGTCAAATATCAAGCTGTACACCTACGGCGCTGACCTATATGCCGACATGCTCGAGTCGATCCGCGGTGCCAAGAAACAGATTTTTATCGAAACCTTCATCTGGAAAAACGATGAAGCCGGTCTCCAGTTCAAGGACGCACTGAACGAAGCTGCAGAGCGAGGAGTGGAGGTCTACATTATCTATGACGTCTTTGCCAACCTCGTGGTACCTGGCGCGTTTTTCAAGTTCCATCCCTCCGTCCACGTCTATCGATTCCCCATGTTTCGACCCTCCCTTCTGCTAGGCACCATCCGCTCCACAAGTTTGGATCACCGCAAGCTACTCATTGTCGACGACGAAACAGGTTTTGTGGGCGGCTACAACATTGGCTCCCTCTACGCCACCGAATGGCGCGATACCCATCTTCGGGTCACCGGGACCTCCGTATGGGATATCCGCAACGCTTTCGTCTCGGTATGGAACCGCCAATTTCCCGGCCGAAACCCGAAAATTCCCCACACGACACCCGGGACCTGGGAGTCCAGGATTCGAGCGACCAACAATATTCCGGCCAGCCTGGTCTACCCGATCCGGGGAATCTACCTCGACGCGATCGGCCGGGCCGAGAAACATATTTACATCACGATGGCCTATTTCATTCCCGACCAGCAGATCCTCAGGGCCCTACTCGAAGCCAGCGAACGCGGAGTAGATGTTCGAGTGATCCTGCCCCGCGATTCCAACCATGTCCTTTCCGACTGGCTATCGCGCGGCTTCTACAAGTCCTTGTTAGACTCTGGTGTCCGGATCCTGCTCTACCGTAATGCCATGATTCACGCGAAAACCGCCACCATCGACGGCCAATGGTCAACCATCGGCACAGCAAATATCGACCGCCTGAGTTTGACCGGCAACTACGAAACCAATCTCGAAATCCACGACGAGGCCTTCGCCACCAACATGGAGGACGTCTTCGACTTCGACAGTCGCAACAGCCACGAACTCACGCTGGAGGAATGGAGCACCCGTCCCTGGATAGCACGATTCAGTGAATCCGTCATCATCCCACTGCGCCCATTCCTCTAGCACCCAACACACCGATGTGGGACTGGGGGCTGGGGCCGGGCTTTCCGAGGATCCCGTCACCGGGTCCGCCCACTGCCAGCTCGCCCCGCTCTGGGCCGAACGCCTCGGTAAGCAGGAGATGATGGCGCGTCAGGCATCGGCCCGCGGCGGAACGGTGCCCATCGAGTTTGCGGGTGAACGCACAATATTGACGGGGCGTTGTATTCGCTTCATGGAAGGCACTGCGCTCCTTCCTGGCTGAGGCAATTCCCGGGGCCGGTTTTCCTCACTGCCGGTCAACGTCCCTGCCATCGATGCCGAGTGCTGAGCCCACATTTAATGGCAGGGATCTTGAATCTTCCGTCCCAGCCAGGGTTCCCGCTGCGGACATCCCGGTCGATCTCGTTGCCGTCAATGCTTTGAGTGATCCAACCGGCCGTTGCAGGACCGGCTTACGGGACTGTCTATGGCAGAGTGAGCGTCATGACTTTAGATGATGAGCTAGACCGAATTTTCGCCGCCAGAGACCGGAACAACATGCAGCCAACCATAGATTCGTTGCTTCCTCTCTATATGTCCAATCCCGAGAATGCACGAGTGCTATACGAGGTAGGAGGGGCGTACGACACCGATGGCCAGGAAGAAGTGGCCCGGGGATTCTATGAGCGTGCTCTCGCTGCGGGATTAGAAGGCGATCTGCTGCGCCGTTGCTATGTTCAGTACGGTTCAACGTTGCGGAACGTGGGCGAATACGAGAAGTCCCTCGAGGTCTTCGCAATGGCTCGCAACACATTTCCAGAGTCGCCTGCCCTGGGCGCTTTTGAAGCAATTACTCTCCACGCCGCAGGCCAACTAGATGCGGCCGCTGCAGCCCTGCTGGACCTGCTAGTGGACTTCGTTCGCACACCAGACATCGATAGGTACAAACCAGCGATCAGTGGGAACGCTGCCTATATCCGTTCACTGGAAAGAAACGCATCAGACGTCTCCGCCTAGTCCCGCAAGGCGTTGGCAAACGGACAGCCTCTCGCGGCTGGACCCGATCGTGCAGGACCAGATCATAGATACTCTTGCCCTATGGTCTACAACACACACCGGCGCGTAATTGCGGCTCCCGTCAACGAAGTCGGAATACTCATTGACTCGCTGGCGAGCAAGAATGATCGATTGTGGCCCAGGAGCGAATGGCCAGCAATGCGCCTAGATCGGCCGCTCAACATTGGGGCAGCAGGAGGGCATGGGCCGGTGCGTTATTTCGTGACCGCGTACGAACCCGGACGAAGGCTCGAATTTCAATTCACCGGCCCCTCAGGCTTCACCGGCCACCACTCCTTCACTGCCAGCAGCCTTTCGGAAAATTCAACGTTGCTTCGACACGAGCTTTCCCTGTCGCCAAGCGGAGTGGCGAAGCTAACTTGGCCACTATTCTTCCGACCCATGCATGATGCGCTTATCGAAGAAAGCCTGGATCTCGCAGAAAACCAGTTCAGCTCCTCAACCGGCGCTGCACACCAGCGGTCACTGTGGACGAAGATCCTTCGGGCACCGTTCTCGGCATGCATGACCCACAGGCAAAGCGCCCGGTGAAGGTTCCCGCTGCGGACATCCCGGTCGATCTCGTTGCCGTCAATGCTTTGAGTGATCCAACCGGCCGTTGCAGGACCGGCTTCTGGGACGCTCCGGCAACGTTTATGGGGAACACCCATTCGGGGCATTGGTCGATTGACTACTGCCCCGAAATTCCTCTTTGGTGTGCTGTCTAGAGTGCCAATTTGAACCCCACGTGAGATGGGGAAAAGCCGAGGCGTTCATAGAAGCGATGCGCATCTTCTCTGGCTTTGTCGCTGGTCAACTGGACCAAGGCAACATCACGCCGACGGCCCTCCTCGACGGCCCATTTCATCATCTCTGAGCCGAGTCCGTTGCCACGCAGCCGCTCGTCTACCCGGACTGCCTCCACGGTCAGTCGAGTCGCGCCTGATCGCGCGAGGCCCGGAATGACGGTCAACTGCATGGTTGCCACGACGGCATCCGTCTCGTCGAGCACAACGACCAGCAACTGCGCGGGGTCTGCGTCGATCGCCCGAAAGGCATCCAGATACGGAACGCGATGCTCAGGTGCCGCCGAATTCTCTGCTTGCCGAATAGGGTCGTTGGATAAAAGCTCGACAAGTGCGTTGAGGTCTTCTTCAACAGCCCTGCGTAGATAGAACTTCTTTTCTGACAAGGTGAAGGTTTCTAAAGTCATGGATTCATCCTTACATGTCAGCGAGAGTACTGATGGACCAGAATGTGGCGCCTACTTTCGAACGCGTCCGTAGAGCGTTCCCCCTGCTGACAAGAGCCCCGATCTCGCCGCCGTCGTTACTAAGGGCGATTCAGCAGCCCGGAGCCGGACCGCCTTACGGGCAGCCAGTCGAACGAAAGATCTCGCCACTAGTTACTTGGGTACGCCTTGGACCAGACGGGGACAAGCTGCTTGACGTCAGGGGGCCCAAGGAGCAAAGGGGTGACCTCGTCTTCGTAGTCGCTGTAGGCGGCAGTAGTCAGGAAAGCTGCGGAAGCGGCGGCATCGCGGTACAACTGGAAGGCGCACACGACGTCTGGGGCGGCGGGGTCGACGCAGTAGAAGTAGGCGTCGTGGCCGTCGTTAGCCTGAACGGCCGGGGCCATGTGCCGTTGCCAGATGGCACGAACGGCATCGCGTTGACCAGGCTTGGTCCGGTGCGTGATAAATACGGCGATCTGAGACATGGTGGCCCTTTCAAATGGATCGAAACGAAGCGTTTCGGTTCACAGCCTACACGAATCGTTTCGTTTCGTTAGACTTGTGTTGTGACCGATCCAAACCGCAAGAAGCCGACCCCTCCGTCTCGGCGTTCATCACGCACGCAGGAGGCGGTTTTGAAGGCAGCGATCGAGTTATTCGAACAATCTGGATACTCACGCATGACCATCGATGCGATCGCCGACCGGGCTGGCGCTAGTAAAGCGACCATCTACCGGTGGTGGCCGGGCAAGGGAGCAATCCTGCTGGAAGCGTTCTTGTCGGTGGTCGAAGGTGACCTTGCTTTTCCTGACAGTGGAACCCTGCGCGATGACCTTGTTACACAGGTGTCCGCTCTCGCGCACGTACTCGGACAAACCAGTCTGGGGCAAATGGCTGTCGCGCTCTTGGGCGAGGCCCAGCATGACACTCAGCTGGCGGCAGCCTTCCGGTCAGGTTGGCTTGAGCCGCGGCGGACTGTGGGGCGCGAGGTCCTCATCCGCGCCATTGAGCGTGGTGAACTGCGCGCTGATCTCGACCTCGAAGGCGTGCTCGACGGCTTGTACGGACCCGTGTACCTGCGGTTGTTGTTCGGGCACGGGTCTCTGGACAGGTCTGCTGTCGAGGCGTTGGTTGATCAGGTTCTGCAGGGAATCGCGCAGCAGGACCAGCGCTGACTTGACGTGTTCGACAGCTCACAGGCCCCCGCAAATCAGCTGGCGAGTCAGGGCCGCTGGGCGATCCTCACCGATAGCGGGTGAAATACCTGATCCCGTAAAGCGTTCCAGTTACGGCGCAGCCGTTTCGAGGTTCAGCGCCGGAACCAGGTCTGTCAGGCAGCGCAGAGTCTGCGGCTGATCGGTGGCCTCACGGTTGAGATGAATGGCCTGTAGCCCGGCGGATCGTGCCCCTTCAATGTCCACGCGGTAATTGTCACCGACATAGAGGACCTGACTTGGTGGCAGCTGCAGGCTCTCGCACGGCAGGATGAATGCTGATGCTTCCGGTTTGGCATGGCCCATTTGTTCAGAACTGAAGAATAGGTCAAGGAGAGGTTCGAGACCGATCCTGCTGATTTTCATTGCCTGTTGCTCGTGATTTCCATTGGTGACAACGCCGATCGTCATGCCGCAACCTCGCAGAGACTTCAGGGTCGGTACCGCGTCTGAAAATGCCGTCCAGGCATTCTCATAATTACGCAGATAGACAGCGAACGTTTCGTCAAGAGCGGCGGCTCCAACGGAATTTTGCTGACCTATCAGGGGAAGAAAGTGGCGGAGTCGTTCTCGGCGCTGTTCCTGAAAGTCGAGCTCACCTGATAGGAAACGGTCATAACTGGCTTGTTCAATCTCAAACCATGAATTCGAAAGCTCGGGTGTCAGTTCCACCCCAAAGTTCCCAACGAAAGCCGCCACGCCATCACGAGCGGAGGTCCGGTGATCGAACAGGGTGTTGTCCAGGTCAAATAGTATGGCTCGAATATCCACGCTCCCAGACTAACCGCCGTTGCCCTCCACCTCGGAGAGTTGGCATCTGACGCCACTCGGAGCCTGCCTGTCCCACGCAAGGTTCCACTGCGGGCAGGTAGCGGTCAGTGCAGTATTGCTTCGTTCAGGCTTCTCGGTCCTCGTCGGGGTTTCGGAAGGGTCGAAGTTGCGTGCCGGTGGAGTTCGTGGCGAATGAGTAGCGGCCCAGCATGTTGACGTGTTCCGAGACCAGAGGGGAAAGTCGCTGCATGTCTTCATCCGCAACATCGGTTCCACGGTGGCGGAGCTCGGTGAGTGCGGCGTCCAGATAGCGGGTGTTCCACAGAACGACCGCGTTCAGGACCAGACCGAGTGCTCCGAGTTGGTCTTCCTGGCCTTCCCGGTAGGACTGGCGAATCTGTCCCCTCCTGCCGTGAACAACAAGCCTGGCTAGGGCGTGCCGGGATTCCTGCAGCGTCAGCTGTGTGTGAATTTGCCGGCGGTATCCCTCATCAACATCGATGAAGTCCAGCAGATGCTCGGTCTTGGCTATCCTGCCGTACTCCGCCAACGCTCGTCCGAGCAGGGTTGGTGTCCCGCCGCCCTGGGTGACCCGCATGATTTCAGAGGCACGCACGGTCCCTGCAGTCAGGGATCCGGCAAGGCGGAGCATGTCCGGCCAGTTGGCGGTGATGAGATCCATGTTGATTCGGTTGCGGCCGGCCACCGCGTTCAGCTCCCCGTAGTCCGCTGTGGTGTCGATGCGCCAGAACCGCCGGTCCGGCAACCCTGCCAGCCGGGGCGAGAACCTGTATCCGAGCAGGGTGAAGAGCCCGAAAATCTGGTCCGAGTAGGAGGCCGTGTCGGTGGCTACCATCTCGGGACGTTGGCCCCCGTCGAGATCGAGCAGACCATCGAGAATGTGCAGTGAATCGCGGACCGTTCCCGGGACCACGACGGCACCCAGTCCGGAGACTTGGTCGTTGAGATAGTTCAGCCAGGTCAGGCCGCGGCCCTGGCCAAAGTAGCGGGGATTCGCCCCTGCGTAGACGGTGGACACCGGCACCACGAACCGCATCCCGTCTACGGACGCCAGCAGGCCGGTTTCCCAGCGCTGTGCGAGTCCAAGACCGGACTGGGCCTGGATCAGCCGGGCGTTGGCCGCGCGAAGCGTATCGGCGCGCACGTAGTTCTGATCGACGTGTGTCAGGCGTCCACGAGTCAGTGCGGGGTGGCCGTCCTTGACTACCGGTGTCAGCCCGACGTTGCACGCCTCGGCCACCAGGATGGCGGCGACGGAGACATCGAGCTGACCCATCCTCGCGGAGGCCTCCGACACGTGGCTGAATTCCGAGAGGAACCCCGTCCAGGAATGCACTTCCAGCAGCACATCGGGCAGGTCCACCCGCGGCAGCATCCCAGAGATCAATCCCCGCAGCTGTGTCAAGGACTCCGGTACCGTTTTGGCCTCCAAAGGAGAGAGATGGACCTTGCCGGCTTCGTCAATGCGTACCGCAGGATGATCGGCCAGTTGGCCTGCCGCAGCCAGATATCGGGCGTCCAAGCTGTGGCGGACACCATTGAGGTGGTCCGCGGGCTCTTCTGGCAACTGGAGTGCCCTCAATGTCTCGTTCTTGGTTGCCTGCCAGGCCGGGTCTGTCAGCAACCGCGACCTGGGATCTCCCCAGCGACGCCCTCCCACAACGAAGATGTCCCTGCGCCGTAGCGCTTTATGGACGGCATCCATCACCGCCACCGTGTAGGCCTTGCGATTGATGTCTTCCGAAGCTGTGACGAGGCGTTGCCATGCCGGCGAGAGCACGGACAGATCAACCTCGCCTGGATCCTTTTTACGGCCATCCAAAATCTCCGGCAGGGATGTCAATGCCGCCAGGGTTGGCGCCCCGCCCGCGGTGGCCCCAAAGGGTGCCGCCGCGGCCAACGCCGGCAGGAAAGACCGTACGGTGCTGAACCTGCGCAGCATCTCTGCCGCGGTGTCCCCCCTCGGTGCCTTCTGGATTCACCAATTCGTTCACCACGTCCACCGCGGCGCGTAGCTCGGGCAGGGAAACTTGATCGGCCAGCGCCGAGGCGGCCTCTGCGCTGGAAAATTCCGCATTTCCCAGAACCTCGACCAGCGTTTTAGCTGCCTTTGCTAGCTGCAGCGAGGCCCTCGACAGGCGCGGCAGGGACTTCAACCGGGCGGCAGTGGATTCCCTGGCAGCCTTGCGGAGAACGCGTTCAGTGACAATGGCATCCAGGGCATCACACAAATCATCGGCAACCTCCGAGGTCAAGGCGCGCACGGCACAAAGCAGTGTCGCACCCCGGCGCTGGCCCGATAGTCCTCGAAGCGATGAGGCCTTACCCGCCAAACCGTAGCGGGCCAGGGCATTCATCCTGCCCTCGGGGATCGTCTCCACCTCAACGGTCCCCGCGCCCAAAGCGCGCAGGTGTGCCAGTCGGTCCAGCTGCCGCAGCAACTCCGGCACCGATACCCTCGAGGGTCCGGTCCGCAGCTTTTCCCACGCAGTCAGCCTTGACCCCTCCCCAACGCGAGGCAGGCCTTCCAATTCCAGGATCAAAGCAGGTCCGGCCGCATCAACCAGCATGGAATGGAGGCGGTCATTTGATCCGGCACGGACCTCTGAAACCAGTCGGGTCAACGTGGAGACCCCGGGGAGCAGGACCTTGCGCTCACGCAGCCAGAGCACCGCCCGTTCAAACAAACGAACCGGTCCCTCAGCCGACGTCCACGCCCGGGCCGAAAGAAACAGTCTTAGCTCTTCACTCTTGGCCGGATCAGCGAATTCCACGTACCCGTACACGGCGGAAATCTCCGCAGCGTGCTCGTAACCGGTCTGTCCCCGTTGTGTGTACAGCTTGAGAACGGAAGCATCCACAATGCCTAGCTGCCCGGCCAGGGACTCCACCACCGGCCACGGGACGGCCAGCGGATCCGTCAGGAACCGCCCCACCACTCGCACTGTGATCAGCTGGACAGCGAATCCCAGACGATTGTGCTTTCCCTTGCGGCAACCAACCACCGATAAATCGGCATCGTCCAACCAACAGAAACGTTCCAGGTCCTCCGCCGATATCTCATCGGGGAATCTGCCGAACCCCACGGCCTGCTCATCACTTAGAAAATCGACCGCCATGCCACCCATTCAACAGGCAGCAGACCCCTTAGCGTGAATTTCCGTACCGATCTTCCCCGGACCCCGTATTGGCCCCTGAGGCGGTGTGCGAAAAGTATAAGACGTGCATCGAGTACAACGGCTAGCCTCAGATTTCGCCGGCGCAGCAGACCAATGACTGCGAATAGCACCACACCAAGGGCTTCGGTTAGTCCACTCGAGGCGCGAACTACAGCTCGGCGCTGTTGAGCAATGCGAGAACAGCCAAAGCCATCTCAGCAATTGATTCCGCTTCACTCGACTGTGAGGTGTCCACGATGGGGCAGCCGTTGGCGGCGGCCAGCTCCTTGTACCGAGCAATGTAGTAGCGATGTGCAGCCACAGATTCGTCCGGCTCATCACGCTGCGCCAGCCTGGCTAGCGTGGTGGGAAGATCTGCCCAGCACAAGATGGTGGGTATCCACAGGGTCCAGCGCTCATGAAAAACCCTGTCGTCCACAAGGGACGCCACCGTCAGCCAGGACCTGTCCAAAATGACGGGCCCGGAGTCTTCCGCAGACCGGACGGCTTGTTCCAGGGCTAAGGCACCAATACGGAGCACTTCTTTTGTGTCCCCCGACTGGCTGGCGCGGGTCAGGTCCTGCCCGCGGCTCCCGCCAAAGGGCCGCAGGTAGGACATGCCCAGCCGCGCAGCGACGTTCTTGGCAATGGTGGTCTTGCCGGTGCCATCGTGACCGTCGATGCCAATCGCGCCCCGAGTGGCCGGGACCGGCCTGTCCGTTACTCCCATGGATGCAACGCAACAGTGTGCGACTCGTCATCGACTTCCAGGTAGAAGTGCCGTGCCTTGCCTCCTTCAAGTACCTTCAATGCCTCGCCACGTACCTCCATTTGGCCGCTGGGCGAAACCCGGAATCCGCCGTCGACCGTCGCCGGGGCGAGCAGGACAGCGTTCCCCTTGACGGCCACTGTTACACGGGAGCCGGTCTTGGGCTTCATCCCCAGGGCCTTGCGTGCAGACACAGGCAACGTGATGACACCCCCGGGCGACACCTTGGTCCGGGTGTTCTTGATGGTCAACGTACTCATGATGGAATCTCCTTTGCGACTTGCTGGTGGCTGCTGGCTGTTGGTTCGAACAGCATGGTGTGCAGGCGGGCATAGCGTTCCAGGATCACGTCCGGATCGCCGCCGCTGCGCCATTGATCCTTGTCTAGCGCGTCGGCATCGTCGGCCGCATGGGTTCTGACCCGCATGCAGTCAGGGCTGATTTCCCCGTAGATGGTTCCGCTACTTTGGTCTATGAAGAAGCAAATATCGATCAGCTTCAGTCCGCCGGCCGTGAAAAAGTCCTCCAACCAACTAAACGTCTCCCGTGCCAGGCGCTTAGCCCGCTGGACGTCGCTGGTCCACAGCGCCGCATAGTCGTCGGGCAGCGGCTCGTCGGCAAGGCGGTTGCCCTGGCGATCCGTGAGCGGATGCCGCCAATCAAAGCAAACAAGTGGTTCGGCAAACCGGTCCCAGCGCTGCAGCGCAGCTCCGGCCACGGTGGGATGCTCCTCGGTAAAAAGGTACCGGTGGATGGGAGAACCAATGTGGTAGCGCTTGACCCGGGTTTCAAGGTTGCACACCTCCACGCGACGCTCGGCAAGCAGCGGGCCGACAGGCGATTCCACCAAGGAAAGAAAAGCCGAGGAGAGCTGGTAGGCGCCCGGTGACAATGCCATGGACCGGAAGATTTCGGCCGAGAACCGTGCCCGGATCTCCTCGGTGCCCTCGACCACTCCGTATCTGTTGTTCGTGAACGAATACAACGTGGGCAGCAGCCTCGCCAGGGCGATCTTGGGTGTCAGGAGGCGGATTTCCTTGCTGTCGCCCACCACCAGCACCGGTAGCGTGGAGAAGTCGAACTGGATCTGCTGCAGGATCTGGTCCATGAACGAATACCGTTGGTGGTTGAGGTCTACCTCCAGTGCTTCACCACTGGGCCCACTCAGCGTCACCCGATTCGGGGTGGCGGACAGCAGCTGCACCTCCAGCTTCAGGTCAAGGCATTGGTCAAGGATGAGGCTGGCCGCCGGGCTCCTGCGAAGTGTGGATGTGGGCATGGGAGATCTCCTTTTCTCAGGTCACGCTTGCGGGCGGACAACATTGAAACGCTCGTTCAGAGCCTGCAGCGCAGCACCCGTTGCGACAGCGGATTCGGCCAGCGCCCGCCCCGGGTCGCCATCCTTGGCCAGGCGCTGCATCTCAAGGGTGCGGAAGCCGCAGAGTGACTCCAGCCATTCATGGACTTCGTCCTTGGTGAGACGTTGATTCATGGCGCCAAACGTTCCCTTGGCGATGTTGGCCGGAATCTTAACAAAGTACTCAAAGAGGTTGTGGAGGTCGTCGCCGGGACTTGACTGATTCGCCAGCGCCGGGCCAATCATTCCCAGCTGCTGGCGTTGGCGCACCATGCCGAAGCTGAGGTTGCGCATCATCAAATCGGCCGTGGATTTGGCGGGCAGGCGGGTCTCGCCGTAGATGCAGAGGCCGTAGTCGGCAAGGTTGTCGCCCGAGAGGCACTGCATGCGCCACAGTTCCTCGGCCGAGTAAATGCCGACATTGAGTTCCTTGCCGGCAAAGGTGGGAGAGGTGCCATGGAGTCTGCGCAGAACGGCTTCCGGTTCTTTCACCACCAGGACCAGGTCATAGTCGGCAAAGTTCTCACTATTGACGCTGGAGCCATACACCACCACGCATTCAAGGCCCGATCCGATCAGCTCCTTCAAGTCATCGAGGAACGCGAAGCGCGGTCGAAGCTCTGCGGGGATGTTGCCCTGGGCCAGCTGAACCTCGGTGACGGAGCTGGGTCCCTCCAGCAGGTTGATGACCTCCTCGAAACAGCGGCGGATGGCCAGCAGCCTGTCCAGTTCGGCCAATTCGGAACTGTGGGCCATGGACTGCACCTCATCCATGAGGGCTTGACCCGGCAAGCCCGGAATCAGGCCCATCGTGGCGTATTTGCCTGCCTGCCACAGGCGGTCATATTTGCTTGCCAGGGTTCCGGCGCTATAGCGCGATTGGACTATGGCGGCGGACAGTAACCGACGCCAGAAACATCACCGACTCCACCCACAGCCGCTGCAGGGCAGCTTCACTACCGGTCCCCTGCGTTGGCACCAGCGCATCCCCTGCGGTCACGCCGGAGCGGACGGCTGCGTGATAAAAACGCGGGTGAAAAACCGATGACCATTGCAGTGAAAACGGTGAGATGACGCGGGGACTGTCAAAATGCTGACGTGCTGCCCAGCGGTAGATGTCAACAAGTTCGGTCCCGGAGACGTCACGGTCAACGTAGATGTACGAGACACGAAACGGAGTTCCCCGCCACGTTGCTGGCCGGTCGACGGCGATCACCTCACGGACCGCGCGTGGAACCACCCCCGCAACCCCAGCAGACATCACAGCCCCCTGCCCCAGGTGGCGTATCGTTCCCCCGCGACTCGTGGCCACCTCGCCATTGTTACCCCAAGTTTCCGTCCAGTGAAAGATGAAGTCAATTGTCCAAACGGACAATAACACTGGACGTCGTGCCGCCGCGGTTCCGGTTTTGTGACAGGCGTTTGAGCGCCGCACCTTAGGTGAGGATTAGGCGGCCGCCAGCTTCCGGCGTCGTACCGCCTTGAGCCGGTTGACCAGCAGGCCGTGGCGCGGGCTAAACAGGTAGACCAGCGTGAAGGCCGCGCCCTGAGTTAGGACCACCATGCCTCCGGAGGCGGCGTCGAGGTAGTAGCTGGCATAGAGGCCCACGACGGCGCAGACAGCGGAGATGGTGGGTGCCAGGATCAGCATCCGGCCGAAACGGTCGGTGAGCAGATAGGCCGTGGCCCCCGGAATGATCAGCATGGCCACCACCAGCACCACGCCCACCGCCTGCAGCGCCACCACCGAGGTCAGCGCCAGCAGCCCCAACAGGAACGCCCCGAGCATGCGCGGATTCAGGCCGATCGCGTGGGCGTGGGTGGGATCGAAGGCGTACAGGGTGAAGTCGCGGCGTTTGATGATCAGGATGGCCAGCGTGATGGCGCCGAGCACGAGGACTTGAATGAGGTCGGAGTGGCTCAGGCCCAGCAGGTTGCCGAAGATGATGTGGCTGAGGTCTGTCTGGCTGGGGGTGACGGAGATCAGTACCAGCCCCAAGGCAAAGAGCGTGGTGAAAACAATGCCAATGGCAGCATCCTCCTTGATCCGGCTGGTGTCCCGCACGGCCCCGATCAAGGCCACGGCCAAGAAGCCGAAGAGCACTGCACCCACGGCGAAAGGTGCGCCCACTATGTAGGCGAGGGCAACCCCGGGCAAGACGGCGTGCGAGACGGCGTCGCCCATGAGCGACCAGCCGATAAGTACGAGCCAACAGGACAAGACGGCACAGACAACGGCGGCAATCACCGTCACCGCCAGCGCCCGCTGCATGAAGACGTAGTCGAAGGGTTCCAACAGGAAATCAAAGATGGTCATGGCGTACTCTCGCTTCGGGTGGTGACATCCAGGCCAAAGGCAAGCGCCAGGTTCTCAGGCTGCAGCACGTCAAGGGGCGTGCCATGCATCAGGACCTTGTGCATGAGCAGCACTGCCTCATCGGCCAGGTTCGGCAGTGCATGAAGGTCGTGGGTGGAGACGAGGATGGTGGCGCCGGCGCCGGCCAATTCCCGCAAGAGCTCACAGATGGTCGCCTCGGAACGTTTGTCGACACCGGCGAAGGGCTCGTCCAGCAACAAGGTGGTTGCCTCCTGGGCAATGCCGCGGGCCACGAAAGCGCGCTTCTTCTGCCCGCCCGAAAGCTGGCCAATCTGACGGTGCGCGTACTTGGAGAGCTCAACACGGTCCAAGGCTTCGGCCACGGCCAGCTTGTCAGCCTTGCGCGGCTGGCGGCTCAGTCCCATATGCCCGTACCGCCCCATCATGACCACGTCTTGCACCGAGAGCGGGAACTGCCAGTCAACATCTTCGCTTTGTGGAACATAGCTGACGACGCCGGAGCGGCGCGCCTTTGCTGGTGATACACCGTCGATGGTGACAGTGCCGGCGTCGGGCTTCACCAAACCCATGATGGCCTTGAACAAGGTTGATTTGCCTGAACCGTTCATGCCCACCAGGCCGCAGATCCGCCCCTTCTCAAGGCTGAGTGTGGCCTGGTCAAGCGCCAGCACGTCCCCGTAGTGGACGGTTACGGACTTAACTTCAATGGCGATGCTCATGATGTGCCTCCTGACGGGGTTCCAGCTGGCGCGCCGGTGAGGGCGCTGGTGATGACCTTGGCGTCGTGGCGAATCAAATCCAGGTATGTGGGTACGGGGCCTTCGGGTTCGGAGAGTGAATCAACGTAGAGTGTGCCGCCAAAGCTGGCATCGGTAGCCTCCACGACCTGCTCCATGGGGGCTGCGGACACGGTTGATTCGCAGAAGACTGCGGGAACTTTGTTGTTGCGGACAAATTCAATGACGCCGGAGATCTGCTGGGGCGTGGCCTGCTGTTCGGCATTGACGGCCCAAATGTATTTTTCCGTGAGCCCGGCGTCACGGGCCAGATAGGAGAAGGCTCCTTCGCAGCTGACGAGGGCACGTTGGTTCGCTGGCAGGACCGCAAGATCTGCCACCAGATCATCCTGAACCCCTTGCAATTGTGCGTTGTAGGCGGCGCCGTTGCTGGTGTAGACCGCGGCGTTGGCCGGATCCAGTTTCGCGAAAGCGGCCACCATATTGTTCACGTAGATTTGCACGTTCGCCGGTGACATCCATGCGTGCGGGTTCGGCTTGTCCTTGTACGCATCCTCGGCGATGCTGATGGACTCCACGCCGTCGCTGACCACTGCGTGCGGTGCCTCCACGTCCTGCACAAATTGCGCAAACCAGGCTTCCAGCCCCATGCCATTGTCAAGGATCAAGTCTGCTTTGCTGGCCTTGCGAATGTCCGCCGGGGTGGGTTCGTAGCCGTGAATCTCCGCCCCGACCTTGGTAATGGATTCCACCCGCAGCTTGTCCCCGGCCACGTTCCGAGCAACGTCAGCCAAGACCGTGAAGGTGGTCAGTACTACCGGACGGTCGTCCCCTGCTGCATTGCTGGAGCTGCCGTCAGCACCGCAGGCCGTGAGTGAGAGAGCCAGCACGGCGGCACCGACCGCCAGAACACGACGGAAGGGTGATGGGAGCGCGGAAGAATATGTTGCCATGCCACGACTTTAGTTTAGGTGCGCCGAACTTTCAAATGTCGGGCGACCATAATATATGGCATTAGTTCCGGCATGGGGTGCAATCATGCCCCTAGGTGGCGAGGGGCGATCCCGGGGAGAACACCAGAGCGGCGAAGCGCTCCCCTATCACCTGGTGCGTTGCCTCATCGGGGTGCAGGGCGTCAGCGAGCGGCAGTTCGTTCTCATCTTGCGCGCCATAGAGTTCCAACCCGTCCAAATAGAAGATATTCGCATCGTCGACAGCCCGCCGGCGGACAATTCGTTCCAGCTCGTGGCGAATCACCTGGAGCGTGAGCTTCCCGGCAGCAATCTCGGCCGGGTCACCGGTTGCACAGAACCGAACATCGCCAGATGACAAGGCGTCCAGATCAAAGGCCCCCGGACCAGGCGTTATTTCATGAATGGCGCAATGCATGGCCGACACCAGCAAAAGTGGGGTGGTGGGGTGGCCGTCACGGATGGTGTCCAGGAAGCCATGAACTGCCGGCCCAAAAGCACGCAGCCGCATCACGTCAAGGTTTACCAGGTTGATACCGATTTTCACGCTGATAAGATCGGCGGGAGTATCGCGCATGGCGCGCGCAGTGAATTGATCCAGGAGTGCGCTTCCACGCAACGCCATGTTGTTCAGTTCAACACCACCCTGGCGGGCAGCAACCGCAGGCCAAATTGCCGTGGGCCGGGTGGCATTGGAGCCATGGCTGATAGAACTGCCGAAGTGCAACCACACCGGGCGCTCTGTTGCCGGTGCCGGCTCCACCGAGGCATCCGTGCGCAGCGCCACGATTTCTGTCTTCTCATTGTGCGGCAGCCACAGTTCAATGGTGTTGGTTCCGGCCGGCAGTCCGGTGAACCGGCTGGTGCAAACCGGTCCCCCATCCTGGCTGGTGGCGCCCGTAGCCATGTCGATGGTGGTGGTGATGCCGCCACTAGTGGCAGGGCCGGCCAGCACTTCACCGTTCACAACTAGTTCAATCACATCGTCTGGCTGCTCCGGCGCACCCGAGTAGGCAATTCTTGAACGGACCGTGTCCAGCTCCACCGTGCTGGCGCTGCTGCGAAAGGCCAGCCGCACACCCGACGGCTGGGATTCAGCCATCACCAACTGGGGGTCATAGTTGGCCTGGGCCAGTGCCTTGGCAGGGAGCCGATGTGGCAACGTGCCCTGACCGCTTTGTTCCAGCTCCACAGCACCTTTGAAACGGCCGAAGGTGCCGGAACCGAAGACTGATATCATGTTGGCCAGCGTGGCGTTTCAAGACCCAGAAAATCGCCAAAACCAACGACACATACATCATCCAACAACGCGATCACCAATACCTACAATCGAGCGGATATCACTCGTCAGAAGCGGAGGCACCACTGTGATGCCGGAAGAAACCTCTCGCTAGTAAGGTAAGCCCACCGAGAAGTATCAAGATGGCGCTGAAATGCGTAACCCATCCCCACACTGTCTCCATTCCAAAAATAGGCTGCATCGACTCTTGATTGCGGAGGACGATCCATGTCAAGAATACCCCCACCAGCATCGCCCCTGAGAAAATGTTGAATATCCTCCAAATGCGGTTCTGCGTACTGCCCATACTGCTTTCTCCTCTCACTAGTTTCAGTCTGACGGGCCACTTTATCAGTCCTCAGCCCGCTTGTGAGTTCGAAAAGTATTGCGTATGAAGGTTCTTCGTAAGTATGTACGGTTGGTGGGTTTGATTCGGTACGGCGGTGGCAGTCGGCGCTGACCAGATTGCACAACCGGATGTTCTGGAAGTCCCTAAACCCGCGAGCAATCCTGCGGGTGGTTTCAATCGATTTGGCACGGTGTGGCGGTAGGTGAGAGACGTCAGTGTCTCTTTGAATGGTTGTCGACCAAGAAAAATCTTCAAAAGAAACCTTCAAAATAGGTGATCCGAGTTTGGAAAGAATGCCAATCGCAATTGAAATCAACAATATTTCTCCCAGCATTATCTTCGAATCAGTTGGCAGCGAATCTTCCGCTTCCTAAATCTGTAACCTTTGTGGTCAATGGATATGCGAGTAGCGGACAACCGTCGGTGAATGACCCTGCTTGGCCCTTGTACGTCATACTGGTCGCCTGATTCACTGGCAGATGGAAGTCGCGTGGGCGGATTTTAGCTTCACCACTTCTTTTGGTGACATGACCTGCACGGGTGGCCCGTGGGGAATCCAACTGCCAATCGAACTCAGATCTCGCTACATGACGAAAACTATTCGGACGTGCAATTTGCCAGACGTCGCAGGTGCTGACAGTTATTTGCGAACTACAGGCAGCGTCCGCTGGGCGCCACCAATTCAGGTGCCCGGCGCCTAGGAAAGGAGATCCCTTGAAGTCCGGGGTCGCGCTGATACTCCCATCGAAAGGCCCGCATGAAGGCACCGAGAAGTAAAGCGACTTCAAGCCGCCGTTCCGAGGGTGCGTTGACGCGGCTCCCATGACAGGCCCTGCGCTAGGCTCAGTCCATGGATTGGTTCTGGAACGCCTTGCTCTTAGCTGGATTCGCCGGCATCGTCGTCGCCTCGTTGATCATGTTCCAAAGACATCTCACCAAACCTGGCGGGCGCACCGGGACCGGCGGTGCAGCCGGAATCGGCCTCATGGAAAGCCTATTCGCGCCGTCGAGCTATGAGGCTCGGATTGAGCTGGAACGGCAAGGTCAGCAGCAAGCTCCGGCGCCCGTACCTGGGGATCCTATGCGCGGCCTTCACGTCGCCGTGGACGACGACGGTCTGCCCTGCCGCGTCGTCATTTGCTCAAACAATCCCCGAGTCTAGGGTTTGGTCCGATTACAACTGACGCGCGGGCCCAGCCTTGCCGCGCCGGGCGGGATGAAGAAGGCCCTCACATCTTTTTATGCCCCGTCCCGGGGTTCGAACAAGCTCGTCACGGTAGTTCTGGGCACCCTCAAACACACTGTTAGGCCGGTGCTGGCGGTGCCTGGACGCCGATTAATTGCATCAACGCCGTCTCCGCCGAAGACGCACAAACATGGGTGGTAGCGGCAGAAGTCGCGGAAACCCCTTCACCGCGTTCTCCTCCCGGAAGGATGGCGAACAGATCACTGGGCGTCTGGTCGTGCGCCGCATCCTCGAGCTGAACCCCAAACCACCCATCCCGGAGCGAGCTCAGGAACCAGGAAGCGGAACATCATCGGCAGCGAGGCCGGCCCGGGATTGCCCTAACACCAGGTCAACGAAAGACAGCCACTCTCCGCTCTGCTAAGCAAATTGGCGGATGGAGGCTAAGACGCGCCCTCAACGGGGACCCTGCAGACGCCTTGGCTAGACCCCCGGGATGGAAACCGTTTCTGCTTTGGAGGGTGCTTTCTGCGGTGCCACTGAGTTCCAGTCGCTGAAAGTTATGACTCCTGGGTCCTCGCCCGCGGAGTCCTGCGGTTGCATCTGAAGCATGAACGGATCGCCCTCGGCGGCGATCCACAGGATACCCTTTTTCCCCGTGTATTTGAAGGCTTTAGCGCCGTTGAGATCGACGACGGACTTGTCAGAGATGGTGCCAAGGTCGGATTCTTTCAAGGTTTCACCGCCGAAGGACTCCAGCAGTGAGGAAATACTGTAGTTGCCGAATTTGCTGGCGTCAGTCACGGTGATCCATTTTTCACCGACCAGCGAGTCAACCACATCCGCGGTTTCCTGGCCCACGTTCTGGGTGAAGAATTCCTTGTCGGCCTTCAAATAAGTAGCGCCATTGGCGGTCAGCAGCGTGCTGGTGGCGCCCTTCTTGGTTACCTCGGCCAGTGAGTTGGATCCGTCGCGGCTACCGGACATTTTGATTTTCACGGTTGTGGTGCCGCGGGTCATTTCGCCGACTATGGCGACGGAAGTGGCACTCTTGATGGTTTGGTTGACCTTGGGGAAGAGTTCCTTGGCACTGGGAACAGTCAAGGGAGCGGCGGAGGTTGGGGCAGCCTGAGAGGTTGCGGATCCCGCATCTTGAGGGGACGTGGACGCTTCCTGAGCGCCGCCGCATCCAGCTAAGGCCACTAGCAGTCCGGCAGTCAGTGGAAGGAGGAGAGCCTTGTTTTTAGGGGTATTCATAGAAGTGTCCTGTTGTGGTGCGTCAAAGTTGCGAGTGTGGGCATCAATCGCCGAGACAGGTGCTCTGCAGCGGGTCGACGCATTTCATACTCTATCGTATTGACTAATTCGATTTTGACCATTTGTTGGTTCCCCGGGGTCCGACCGCAGGGCCGTGAAACAAGTGCACGCCGATTCGAAGGACAGTACCCGGGGCCTCCTGCCCTTCGGTAGCTTTGCCGCGAACTCTGCTTGGCTAGACACTATGGACTGGATGTGGCTACAACGTGGGCGAACCCGGGGAGCTGCTGACGTCGCACAGCTGCACAGGACCCGTCAGCTCGTCGAGTGCATGGTTGAGCTGATCGATCCGTTGCTGTGCGGCGGCTCGGAGTCTGGTGCCGATGACGGCCCAGTCCGCCGGGGAAGGCTCTGAAGGAAGACCATCCAGCAGTTCCGCAATTTCGAGCACGGACATTCCCACGCGTTGCGCTACCCGAATCACCTTGATCCGGCAGGCATCCTCTTCGCTGAAGCGGCGTTGGTTCCCGGCTGTTCGCTCACCGGTGATCAGACCATGCTTGTCGTAGAAGCGGACGGCTGACGCATTCACGTTGCTGGCATGGGCCAAGTCCGAGACTGTCATGGATCTTGTGTGCATTATTCCGTTCAACCTCTCACCTTGACTTCAACCTTTGTTCAAGTTCTAGCATCGGAACATGACCGAACGCAACCAGCTTGAAACTATCCATGAGCGCCGCGAGCCCCGTACAGGGGGTTCGGTGGCGCTAATTCTCGCGAGCATGCTCACTGTTATGGCGGGAGCCACGATCTCCCCTGCGTTGCCAAACATGGCGGACTATTTCTCCGACGTTGAGAATTCCGGTTTCCTGGTCAAGCTTGTTGTTGCCGTCACAGCACTGTCGATAGCAATTTCCGCACCCGTGCTGGGCTGGCTAAACGACCGGATCAGCCGCTCGGTTGTCCTCAAAGTGTCTGTGGTCGTTTACGCGATAGCGGGTTCGGCAGGGTTGTGGATTGACAATCTGCCAGCGCTTCTCGTCTCACGTGCAATCCTCGGCGTCGCCGTGGCTGGCGCCATGACGGCGTCAACGGCGTTGATCTCCGAATGGTTCACCGGTGAGCGACGGTCCAGGATGTTTGGCCTTCAGGCCGCTGCAAGCGGGCTCGGCGGGGCCGTGTTCCTGTCCCTGGGTGGGGCGCTGGCCGCTGTCAGCTGGAATGCGTCTTTTGCCGTCTACCTCTTGTCATTACCGGTCGCCATCCTTGTCGCCTGGAACGTCACAGACCCTCCCCCGGTGTCAAAAACCGGCGGTGATCATCAAACGGCGACGAGCCCCCAGACAACGGGACAAATATGGGGAATCGTGGTCCTCGCGTTCGTGATCCAGATTGTCTTTTATGTTGTACCGACCCAACTGCCCTTCCTCCTGGGCGAAATGGGTGGTAGTTCCTCGACCACAGGACTTGTGATCGGGTGGATGGTCCTGGTTCAGGCACTCGCCAGCTTGAGTTACCGACGGATGTCCCGACTCGGCTTCCGTACCGTCGCAATTCTCAGCATGGCGTTGATGTCCGCCGGCATGCTGACAGTCAGCACCTCCGATGGAATTGCCCAAGTCTTGGCGGGCCTAACGATCTCAGCCCTCGGCGTCGGCCTCGTCATGCCAACCCTGAATTCGTGGATATCGGTCACCACCTCGCCTGCGCACCGGGCGCGCGCCATCGGCGCGTTGGTCTCCGCCATGTTCCTGGGGCAGTTTGCCTCACCCTTCATCGCGGAATTGGTCATTCGAGGTGACGACACTGATCAGGCCTTCCTTGCCGCAGCGCTGCTGTCCCTGGTGTCGGCCATCGCCGTCCTGGCCATGTCCGCCACCACAATGCGAGATTCGGTCTCACGGACGAACGCCAAGAAATCGTGATGCCCAATGACCACCACACCAATTCGCTGACTTACCGCCACACTTCTACTCAAAGGAACCCAATGAAAATCGGAATCATCGTAGGCAGCACCCGTCCGGGACGTCGATCCATAGTGGTCGCTGAATGGATGAAATCCATTGCAGACCAGCGTCAAGGACATGAGTTCGTCCTGCTGGACTTGTTGGACTACAACCTCCCCCACCTAGACGAAACGATGCCCGCAGCCATGGGAAAACAATACGGGCACGATCACACGCGCGCATGGTCCGAATCGGTTGCCTCCTGTGACGGCTTCATCATCGTCACCCCCGAATACAACCACTCCATTCCGGGCGTCCTGAAGGATGCCCTGGACTACTTGTTTGGCGAGTGGCACAACAAGGCTGTCGGCTTCGTCGGATACGGGCTACTGGGTGGCGCCCGGGCGGTTGAACATCTAAGGAGCATAGCGGCAGAATTGATGCTCGCCGATGTCCGGGCACAGGTCGCATTATCTCTCTTCGCCGATTTCCTCGACATGGAGACACTTGCTCCTGGCGGACACCATGTCGGCACGGCGAATAAAATGCTTGACCAGCTCTTGGGCTGGAGCGGTGCCTTGGGCCTGCTCCGTGACTGCGTGACGGATGCGCCGTCGTTCGCGGAAGCTTAGAGAACGCAGGCGCCGGAGGGGTGTGTTCTAAAGCCCGACAACCGTGTCGATCTGTACCTTCGCACCCAAAGGTAGTGCCGCCACCTGAACCGTAGTACGAACCGGGAACGGCTGATGGAAGTGTTTGGCGTAGGCGGCGTTGATCACCGCGAAGTCCGTGTAGTCCGTCAGGTAGATTGTGGTCCGCAGGACGTCAGAGACCGCCAAATTGAGCTCCTCCAGCAGCGTCTTCAGGTTGCTGATCATGGCCTCACACTGTTCCGCCGCATCGTCCGAAACAAGGGCTCCATCATCGGTTCGCTGACCGATGATGCCGGCGGTATAGCCGGTATTGCCATGCCGCACGAAGTGGGAGAACGGTGCCGTTGACTGGTGCAAGCGCGGACTGAAATGGTGTTCTGACATAAATGCTCGTGCTCCTTTCGATGGAGGGTTGCGCCCACCTCTGAGTTCCGCCGGGATGCACAACTGAACGTGAACCCTGCGTACCGAGAAGCGGTTTGATGGATGCAGGCTAACGGGTCAGCGGACGATCTTGAAGTTGAAGTCGGCCGTGCCGAGCACACCCCAGAGTCGCAGCCAGACAGGCAGGAGCATCTCGGCACCGCGGGCGGTCGTGATGTCGCCGAGGTCGATCACGTCTTGGTGGCCGAAGTCCTTCAGAAGCTCGACGACGATTCCCTTGGCGCCGTCGTCGTTCCCGGAAACGAAGACAGTACTGGTCTCAGCAAGCAGGTTCGGATTGACCATGAGGGCGGCGTTGAGGGTGTTCAGGGACTTTACGACGCGGGCCGCGGGAAAGGCGCGCTGGATCTGCTCAGCGAGGGAATCGGTGCCCTTGACGAGCAGAGTCGGCGGCATGCCGTTGCCGAAATCAAGGGGGTTGGCGACATCGAGGATGACCTTGCCCTCGAGGTTTTGCGCGCCAGCATGGGCCAGAACGTCCAGGGACGCTGCGCCGTTGGTGGCGTTGACGATGAGCTCGGCACCAGCGGCGGCGTCAGCGAAGCGAGCCAGGGCGATGCCCGGGTTCCCGGCAGCCCACACGGAGAACGGCGCGGTTCCCATGGCGTCGGCCTCCGTACGGGCCAAGGTGGCCTCGGGATCGCGGGTGCCGATAGTGACGGTATGGCCCAGTTCGGCCATCCTTGCTGCGATCGTGCGCCCGACGGTGCCGGTTCCAAGGATTGCTGTCTTCATGGGCATTTCTCCTGATTCAGAGCGGCTTCAATTGACTGAACTGTCAGCGGTCATGGCATACGCGAACCACTAGTGCCGCACATCGGAGCCAACTGATCGCTCCTACAGTTTGTGACGGATTGATCCGTCTGTCCAACTACATTTAGCCAGCATTGGCCGGGACCCTCAAGACTGCTGTTTCCAGGGCCGCCCTGTTGGCGGCACGCGTGACGTCAGTCGGGGGTGCCCGGACGATTGTCCTTCACCGCGGCGGGAGTCTTCCCCTGAGGAGCTCGCCGGAGATGGCTTCGTGCATGTTCGACGGCGTCCTCAAGCGTGTCAAAGAGGTGATTCTCATGCCGCAGTGATGAGATGACACCGATTTTCGTTGCCAGATGCATGTGCTGCGGGCGGATTCCCTTGACAAGTACTGTGATTCCGCGCCGTTCCAGTCCTTGTATGAGCTCGGTGATGACTTGCGCGCCGGTCGCGTCGAGGATTTGGAGCTGTGACATGCGTAGAATCACGACGGTGACATCTTCGATCTTGCCAACACGGGCAAGAACGCGTTCGGCTACCCCGAAGAATATTGCGCCGTCGAGGCGGAACACGGCGATATGTTCGTCCCCGGGTGCTTCTGGCAGGGGAAGCTCTTCCCGATGCACACCGGCGGAGGCTGCCAGTGCCCGCAGTGAGAAGAACGCGGCGACCGCAATGCCGATACCTACCGCGTAAATCAGGTCGACGCTGACAGTGATTAGAGCAGTAACGACGAAGACTATGGCATCTGATCTGGTGGAACCGACGATCGTTTTCACAGTGGCAATCGAGATCATCCTGGCCGCCGTGACCATCAGGACACCCGATAGTGCAGCCAGCGGTATGCTGCCGACGACCCCGCTCGCAGCGTAGATAACAACGAGCAGGACCAGTGAATGAACGATTGCTGACAAGCGGGTCCGTCCCCCGGCGCGAATGTTCACGGCTGTGCGTGCGATGGCCCCGGTCGCTGGCATGCCGCCGAAGAAGCCCGAGGCCACCGAGGCGAGGCCCTGCCCGACGAGTTCACGGTCGGCGTCATAGGGGCCAGTATCTGAAATTGATGCGGCAACCCGAGCGGACAGTAGCGACTCAATGGCGGCCAGGGCAGCAATGGTCAGGGCCGGCCCCAGGAGCGTGAGCAGAATTTCCCAGTCCGCCGAAGGCAGCCGGGGCGCGGGCAAGGAGTCAGGTAGAGCACCAATGGTCTCGATGGGAAGCCGGGTAAGACCGACGCCCACAGTGACGATGATGATTGCAATGAGCGAACCGGGGATGGCCTTATGGATGCGCGGCGCGAGGACCATCACGGCGATCACCACGGCAACAACCAGCACAGGAATCCAGAGAACTGTCCCATCTACTGTTTGGAGGGCCTCGACGGCAGCGATGAACGCGTTACTGCTTGGCCCGGCAGGGACACCAAAGGCCGACGGGACCTGCTGGAGGAAAATGATCATGGCGATGCCCAACGTGAAGCCCTCGATCACGGGCCACGGAATGTACATGATGGTCCGGCCTAAGCGCAGTAGTCCAGCCGCCACCACAATAATGCCGGCCATCACACAAACCACCGCCAACACACCAAGTCCATGAGTTGCCACGACAGGTCCCAGAACCACCACCATGGCCCCTGTCGGCCCAGACACCTGGATGTTGGAACCGCCGAAGACTGCAGCAATAACGCCGGCGATGATGGCTGTAATCAACCCACTCTCGGCACCAGCACCGGAACTCACCCCGAATGCTAGGGCCAGCGGAAGCGCGACGATGCCGACGGTCACACCGGCAATCAAGTCCTGCCGCCACGTTTTGGGGACTTCGCGGTAGTCACGCCAGCTGGGCAGCAGTTTGGTCAGGGAATGGACAGAGGCAGGGACGCGTGTCATTTACATACATCTACGACGAGGTCTGGCAAGCCGGCACTCGTGGCAATCTGCTCGTGCGTGGTTTGCAAAATCTCCCCCAACAAGACGCGTGCCACGCGAAGAAGGTCCGCGACCTGCGGATAAGCCAGCCGATAGAAAACCTGACTTCCCCTCCGCTCAGCAACCACAAGGTTATGCCGCCGCAGCACCGACAAGTGCTGAGAAAGATGAGATGCCTCGAGACCGGTACTCGCCAGTAAATCGGTCACCGAGGCCTCTGCCCCCCTCGTCAGGACCTCCAACACCCTGACCCGAATCGGATGTGACAGTCCCTTAAAAAGGTTTGCTTTCACCTCGTATAGTGGCAGCTGCGCGTCCAAGTAGCGTTCCATAGCTTTGCCCTCCCATGGTTTGATGATTCCATCATATCATGATGTTGTAAGATGATGGAATCACTCATCCACTGAATGGACCACAACCCATGAAGAATGCCGTCTACTTTCTGATCGCAATAGCCCTGTTTGTCGGAGGGTTTTTGCTCTTCGGTGCCGCAACGGCCGGCCCGCAATGGCGAGACCTCATCTTTGCCGGCGGTTTGATCAGTGTGACGCTCGCGTTCGTGCTCCCGTTTGTTGTCTTCCCCAGGATGGACCCGTAGATAAGGACTCGCCGAACACGGCAAGCGGAACAGTGTGGGCACACCAGAGAATTCCGGCGCAAGAGCTTCCGGACTCAGTAACTAGGGCCGCACAAGGGGCGCTGACTGATAGGCCTCATGCAGCAGCCGGACAAAGTGGGGGTTCGAGGTCAATACTTTTTCCCCTAGCTGGGATACAGGGATGGCCGGTGACCACGAGTTCATCACTACTGCGCTGAGATTCCCCGTGTCAACTAAATGGATGTCTTGGGAACGTTGTGGCACTCCCATCTGCTCCAACCGGCGTTGTACAGTGCCCATCATCGTTCCCTTGAGCTTGTCGCCCGTGGGCCAGACTACGGATTTCCCGTCCCAGAAGGCCAGGTTCCAGATCGAGGCCTCCGTAATTCGCCCGTCGCGGTCAACGAAGGCGGCGTCGTCGAAACCGGACCGGACGGCTTGCCTGAGGTAGAAGGTCTTGGCGCCCTCGCCGACGTGCTTGATGCCAGCCATGAAACGCTCATGGTCGACAAGAGCAAGAGACAGTGGCCCCGCCGGTCCCGATGATGGTGGAGCGATCCGGATCAGCGTGTGCAGAGAAGGTGAGGGCCCGGCGTCGGAAAACTCACCCGCCGCGCTGAACACGGTGATGGTCACCGAGCAATCGACGGGGAGCCTGTCTAGTGCGGCGCGGAGATGAGAGCGGACTTCGGCTTCGACGAGGTCCACCCCGAAGAGGACGCGTGAGGCTGCCGTGAGTCGGCCAAGGTGAAGATCAAGGCCGCGGATTCCTCCGTCACGGACCTGCATGGCGGTGAAGTGCGCGAAACCGGCGAAGGCCAGCCCCGCAAGGTCATTGGGTGCGACGGGTGCGCCGTCGATGAGTGCCAGTGAGTAGTCTAGATTCATGAGACCAACGCTAAACAATGACATCAGTGTTAAGGTCAACTCAGAATTCTCGGCACTTCATATTGGGGAGCTGGCTGAGCTCACCGGGGCCAGCTCGCGATCGCTTCGCTACTACGAAGAACAAGGCCTTATCGAGGCTTCCCGGGCATCGAACGGCTACCGGCAGTACGGGCATGAAGCCGTAGCTGTCGTTGCCCAGGTGCGTCTATTGATCGCCGCCGGCCTTGACACTAAAACGATCCGCGCACTGCTTCCGTGTACGCGCGGCGAACAACCCGAGGTTGAGCTCTGCGACGAGGTGAATGCAATCCTGCTGGCCGAAGTGCAGCGGCTCGATGACCAGATCTCCCGCATCAACGGGCAACGTGAGCAACTACTAAAGCTGATCAACAGCTGACCATTGAACCCATGGCGACTGGCACAGAAGGCATACCGCGCTCCCCCACTGATGAACGCTGCGGATGTCGCCTCGAGGGCCACCTACCAGGACGGCGATGAAGGGAATTCCTTTCACCCATTGTCAGGAGCGTAGAGAAAACCACACGTTCACGAGCGCGCATTCTTTCCAGTGACGGTACGCACACGGACGAACGCCGGTCTCAACACCCTTCGGCGTTGAGACCGGCGTCGACTATGGGATCCCTGACACCGACAGATCCGCATTGACGGATGCAGTTATGCGGCGGGGCAAGTTGCCGCGGCGACTGTGGCTGCTCGGTTTGACGGCTTTGCCCGGCGCTTGTCCAGTGCGTCCGGGATGAGCGTGAGGAGGGCGGCCAGGGCGAAGAGGGCGCCGATCCAGAGCGGTGCCAGCAGCCCAAGCCCGGAGTCTACGACGATGCTGCCAAGGGAGGTTCCGACGAGGATGCCTCCGGTAACTACTGTGGGCAGCATCGACATGATCGCCGGGTGCTGGCCGGCAGCCGCAATAGTGCGGGCGGCGTGAGCGGCGTTCAGCGACACACCGCTGACGCCGATGGCGATCAACGCCAGGATCACAACGGGTAACGACGTCGGTGCCGCCCAGAATGCGAGCAGACCGGCAGCGAGCACGACGAGTCCGACGGTGAGTACCCGCGCCGGACCGCTGGACGTCAAGCGACCAACAGCCCAGTTGCCCACCACTGATGCTACGCCGTAGAGGGCGAGCAGCCACGGCACCACATTGACTTCGACGCCGGTGACACGTTCGAGGATGGTGGGGAAGAACGCGAAGCCAAGGAGCGTCCCGCCGATGGAAAGTCCGGCCGTAGCGAGAGTCAACCAGAGCCTACGATTCGCGAGGGGCCGCAGCATTTCCCGAATAGGGAGCGTTGGTGTGCCGACGATGGATGGGACGAACATGAGGATCGCGGCGGCGGCCGCCAGTACCGCGATGGTGTCAATGTGGAAGGCCCACTGCCAGGTGACGGCTTGGCCAGCGAAAGTCGCCAGCGGCAGGCCGAGGGCGGTTCCGATCGTCACGCCGGCGAAGATCGTGGCGGTTGCCCGAGGTTGGGCCTCGCCGGGAACCAGACGTGTTGCAGTGCCGAGCGCGATCGCGAAGTAGGCCGACATGATGGCTCCTGTGACCACACGCATGGCGAGCATTACCGTCCAGGGTGACAGGACGCCTATCAACTGCGCGATAGCGAAGGTCACGAGCAGCCCGGCAAGCACAATGCGGGGCCCGAAGCGGGAAAGCGGCATGCCTAACAGCCACGGCCCCACCACCTGGCCGGCGGCGAATCCCGAGATTAGAAGCGCCGCAGCACCGATGGAGACGCCGACGCCGTCGGCAATGCTTGGCAGCAGACCAGCAGCCATAAACTCACTCGTTACCATCGCGAAGATACCGCCAGCAATGAGCCAGATAGTCACCGGAACAGGCTCCCTAGGAGTTGACTTTTGGGTGGCCTCGATCCGTAGATCAGTTGTTGCAGGCATAGTTTTTCCTTCAAGTAGATAAATAGTTAGGTGGTCGCGATTAGCCCTCGGGTACGGCAACCTCGAGTAGGCCCTGCGCATTCCCTTGACCGTAAGAGGTCAGATCCGACTGTGCGGCGAAAGGCCAGAGTTGTGGCTCGGAACTGAGGCAGATTCCCGTGCTGCCGCCCCATCGCATCTGTCCATCCAGCAACGCCCTGCTCGTGGGTTCAGGGCCCGGTTCTTCCGCCGTAGGTGGCGATTTTGTAGTCTGTAGCGGCGAGGGACAGGGTCAGTTGGTGAATTTGGCGCCTGATGTTTCCTCGCTGTTCGTGGAGCATGGCGAGCCGTTCAGGTACTGTGTGCCCTCCGGCATCAACGAGGGTGACATAGTGCTGAAGATCTCTCATGGGCATACCGGAGAGGCGCATACGGCTCAGGAACACCAGTCTGCGCACGTTTTCGGGGCTGTAGCTGCGGTAACCGTTGTAGCCACGGTCGGGCTGGAGCAGTCCGGCGCGCTCGTAGTAGCGCAATGTATGCGCCGACAGGTCGAGCAACGTGGCGACCTGTCCGATAGTCATCGATACTGTGACCTCACCGGCCTCGGCTAGCCGACGGCTGACCTCGACCGACATCAGTTCTTCGCCCTCTGCCAGCGCGGTGAGTGCCTTGCTCATCAGATCGTCGGCGGACATGGTCACTGTGGGCAGCTCGGCTGGCGTCGAGGGTGGAGCTCCCCCCGGAAACCGGCTAGTGCCCGCCAAGACCGCTTGGCGATGGCCCGGCTGGATCCTCTCATGCCTCCGGTCATGATCCACGCGTTTGTCCCATGTATGTTCATGCCACCGACATTACGGGTTCGAGCGCACTCGAACGCAACCACGGCGGCCACTCAAGCACCGGACCGATTCCGGCGCCGGCACCCCTACCGCTTCCCGTTGAAGAAGTAGTGTTGCGGAGCCGGTACTGTCCACACGGGTCAGTATCACGGCCCGGCTCATCGGCTGCGGTCGATCATTGTCACAGTCAATGTTCCGCTTTTGCCGTGGTAACGGCCAACTGTTTGTAGAATCGAACGATGGTGACAAGAGCAATTGCGGTTGACGTTCAGACGTGGTGTGGTTGGGCTCTTGGCCGTGGCACCATCGTTGCCGTCGAGGCGGTTGCTGGCGGGCAGATGTCCGACCTATTCCGCTATGACTCTGATGATTTGGGATTGCTGGCCGTCAAGGTCCGGGCGGATTCCGTCGCAAGGATCGAGCGGTGCCTGCAAAGTCAGAGCTTCGCAGCGGGTGCCGGGTTTCCGTGTGCCAGACCCGTGACGGGCGCGTATTCCCTTGGCCAGGGGTGGGTGGTCAATGCCGAAACGTGGCGTCCAGACGGTGAAATGCAGACCGGTGGCGGACTGGTCTTCGCCGGACGGTCCGCTGAACTCCTGGCGAATCTGGTGGGAGTCCTTGGTTCTGAGTCCCCGAGGGGGTTCGGCTTGCCGCCACCGTGGATGCACTGGAATCCCCCGAACGGTGAGTTGTGGCCACCCAATCCAACTGTTGATGCCATGGACCACGGCACCGTGCCCGCGCGCGTACATGCCATTGCCCGTACCGTCTCGAAACGACTGGCCAATTTGACCTTGCCCGTAGTTGTTGGCCACGGTGACTGGGAGAGTCAGAACCTACGATGGGACGGCGCGGGTCCGTGGGCCGTCCATGACTGGGACAGCCTCGTCGCGCTCCCTGAAGCGGCCATTGTTGGTGCGGCCTCCGGCGCCTTTGCCAGTACCACCATCCCGACATTGGCCAGCGTCGCGGACTCCGACGAATTCATCAACTCCTACGAACAATCACGCGGGAGACTCTTTTCCAGCGATGAGCGTGAAGTTGCCTGGGCGGCGAGCCTTTGGCCCGCGCTTCACAACGCCCGCGGCGAAAGTCTTTTTCATTCCCCGCCAGTGGCCCTGAACGCCCTGACCAAACAGGCCGCCGAACGACTGCACCGCGCGGCTATCCGCTAGCGGTTCGGCCAACGGGTTGGCGAGGAAGCCGCCGACAGAGGACCCGCGACCGCTATGGCTGGCGCTGGATCTGACGCTGACATTTCCGGCCGCTGCCATGGGATCTTGTCCAACATCAACCTCAAGCATTCGAAGGTGGCAGTACTCGAGGTCGCACACTACAGATCCAGGTTAAACGAGTGGACAGGGACGACCACTCGACAAGAATCAGGGCAGCAACTGCGCCGGTCCGCGACCCGTAATCGTGTCCCGCACATTGCACCTGTGTCTCATTTGGATGGCTTGAACGACATGCAGAACACGCCCGTGTGTCGCTGCTGCCTAGTGCCCTCTCGGACGGTGACTGCACAACACATGACCAACGCCGTCTGCCTTGCAATTGCGCGTGCACCAGGGGCGGGCAGCTATGTCGCCATCGACGCGGGGCCGTGTGGGATTTTGTCTGCTCGCCCTTTGAGCGATGAGAGTCAAGGACGGGTTCCGGTGCCGAGACTTGCCAGCCGCGGGAGGGAAACCATAGGATAAGTGCATGCACATGCAAATAAGTAACCAGGATGACCCGACGTCGGCCGGAGACATTAGCGCTGTCTGGTCCCAGGTTGCTGCGTTTGCCACGGCAATGGACGCCAGCCTCGGTAAATGGCTGACGAGCACCCGTGGGATCGGACTCACCGACTACCGCGCGCTGGCGCAGCTCAGCCAAGCCTCCGCCAAGGAGTTGCGCGTCAACGAGCTGGCCCAGCGGATCGGCCTGAACCAGAGCTCAGTCACGCGTCTGGTAAGTCGCCTCGAAGAAAAGGACTTGGTCGACCGTGACACCTGCCCTGACGACGGGCGTGGAGTCTATGCGGTCATCACCGCACGCGGGGAAACGTTGTTCCGAGACCTACGCGGCACCTACAACGCGCGGGTGCGGGAGCTACTGGGCAACATGGACAAGCACTTTCCGGAGCTCGAGCCACACCAGCTCGCCGGAGCCTTGCGCAAGATCAGCGACCTCGCCTCACCCTAGGGCTCCGCGTCCTCGAAAACAGACAAAACCGTACATTATTACCTGCATGTACATACAGCAATCTCCGTGAAGGGAGATATTCAATTGAATGCCAGAGTCGAAATCCTGCCTTTTGAGTTGCCTCCAAAACCGACGGCGTGACCGCGCGTGAACCACGGTCGTGAGCCCCGCGGGCTGCGGAATCAACCAAACCTGTTATCGCGGCACCGGGTTCCCGTCGATCTGGATCAAGAACCCTTCCCCGCGATCTGCGGACCTCAAATAGGCGCGTCAACGCACCGTCCGACCCGGATACACCTACGAAAGAGAAACAATCATGAGCTGGATCTACTTGGGAATCGCCGTGGTCTTCGAAATTGCTGTTGCTCTCGCAGCGAGCAAGGCACAAGGCTTCACCCGCTTGTGGTGGACCGTCACCACACTCGCTAGCGGCGCAATCGCCACCTTCTTCCTCAGCTTAGCGCTGCTGACCTTCGAAGTCGGAGTGGGATACGCACTTTGGGTCTCGGTGGCAGGTGTCGGAATCACCATTCTGGGCGCCATGCTCTTCGGCCAGCGTTTGAGCTGGCGCCAGGGAGTCGGCATCGGAATCATCATCGCCGGTGTCGTCGGCCTCCAACTGGGGGGCGCCGCGTGAGGCACCACCTACTGCCCGCGCACCAGACCCAGCACTCTTCCTGCCACCCTTCACGAAAGAACTGAGCAATGAGCACAACACTCGTCACCAATCAGAGCAGCACCGGAGCATGGCTCGTCCTTCTCTTGGCGGGAGTATTTGAAGTCGGCTATGCACTCAGCGTCGGCGGCAGCCAGGGATTCAGCGTCCTGGGCTGGTCGGTCTCCGCCTTGGTGTTCTTCCTGCTAACCCTGTTCTGCCTCAGCGTTGCCCTCAAAAGAATTGAGGTGGGGATCGGCTACGCCGTGTGGGCTGGTATTGGCTCAGTCGGCGCCGCCATCCTGGGCCCTGTCTTCTTCGAGGAAACCCTCTCCCCGGCGCGCGCATTCTGGTTGGCCGTGATCATCGCCGGAGTGATTTGGCTGAAACTGGCTGACGGCCCGAAGTCCAACACAAACGATCAGACGGCGCTGGTCGTGGCCACGCGGCAGTGACCGAATAGCATTCCCCCGGTCCCGTCTTGGCACTGGATGCCCGCGTTGCCTTGGCGCTGGCGGGACGGTGGTCATGACCGCCCCTGGGGGCATCCCTGCGCCTTCGTGGAACTTACGTGTTGGGCTGCCAAACGCCGTCGACCGTATGTGTTGCTCCCGGACGCACCTCAACGGCGCCCCACCCGATGGATGGTGCCTGTTTGCCCCAGTCAAGGGCGGCGTCCAGATTCTCGACGTCGATCACGAACGTCCCGCCCAACGGTACCTTCGTGTCGGCGAAGGGCCCGTTCTGAACCTGCAGTACGCCGTCGAGCATGCTCAGGGTGGTGCTACTCCCGGATGGTTGGAGCACCTCGGCGCTGATCAAGACTCCGGCCCGCTGAAGTGCGTCGGCATAGTTGGTGAAGGCTCGCTGACCATCGGCCATGGCTTCGGCGCCGATCGATGCGGCGCCGCCCTCTGGGTAGTGCAGTATGAGTGTGTATCGCATGGTTCAGTCTCCTCCTTTCTCACGGCGCCGTCTAGGGACGGGGCATTTCGTCCTGATGTCGATGCACCGCTGGCCCACTATGAGGGTCCGGCGCCGGTGAAGCGTCAGGTGGTTGCACTGGCCACGATGGCGGCAAGCCCCAAGGCCAGGACTAGCGAATGACCGGCCACATTCAGCCGGAGCTGGGCGCGGTCTGTGGTTCTGCCGCGAAAAGCATGCCCTATCAGAACGAGGCCAAGTTGCCATGAGAGGGAAGCCACGGCAACTCCAAGCACAAACGCCAGAGAGGCGCTGAACGAGCCAAGCGCTCCGCCCAGGCCACCCGTCAACGCAACAAAATAGACAAGCGTTGCCGGGTTAACAGCCGTGAGGCCGGCGAAGAGGAGAAATTTGCGACTTCTGGCAGCTGACGGCGGAACGGCTTGAAGCATAGCGCCACGGCCACGTGCGAAGGTTTTGAACACGCCAATTCCGCCCAAGGCAATGAGCGCCAGCCCGCCTGCCACCATGGGGAGATTCCCCCACGAGTCGACCACAGGAGCCACGACTGCCCCCACTGCCACGGCCACTGCGCAGTAACCATCCGTCTCAAGCTCTAAGCAACGCGAGGCAACTAATTAGTACAGCAAAGTGAATTAGCTAGCTTGTTCCCTGTGGCCCTTTGCGATCCTCCTTCTCGCCCACGAAGTGGTCAATGTGGTTCTGATCATTGTTTCGGCTCTCACCGTGGTAAGACTGATTCGGGTATGGATCATGCTGCCTGTCCTGATTGCGGTGCTGGCGGTATTCCCGCTTCTACGCGCTCACAACCGCTGGGGATACTCATCGCTAGCACCGCCGACGGTTATCCCTATAGTCCATGACACGGCCACTCGAAGGATGAGGCCCCGCTTGCGTTCCGAATACGGACCGGCCGATAGTGCCTGGAACTGCTCATGTCGGGTGAATTGATTCGGGGATGTTAGGACTGACCCCAACTTGGTACTCGTTAGGCTGGCAGGCATGAATCAGATCCATAGCGTGCCGTCAGCTTTCAGCCACAGTGCTGTTCTGCACGAAGATGTTCGACCTGCGTGGTCTTCGGAGGTGGTTTCATGGCTGTTGGGGTCACCTGTGCCCGGCGACCGGCTGGATGTCTTGGATCTGGGGGCCGGCACAGGCCTAGGAACCCGGACGATCGCAACCCTAGGACACGCCGTCACCGCTGTCGATACTGCCGAAGAGATGCTGTCCGTGCTCCGGAAGGTCCGTGAGGAACTCCCGCCCGGCGTCGCGGCTCGCATCGCCGCTGCTAGCGGTTCGGCAGAGCACATCCCTCTAGGAAACGAGAGTGTCGACGCCATTGCTTGCCTCCAAGCCTGGCATTGGGTAGACCCCGAACGGGCAATCGCTGAATGTGATCGTGTACTTAGGCAAGACGGCATGATGGGACTGGCCTGGCACACCTGGGACCGTACCAGCGAGTGGGTGAAGGCCCTCACCGCCATCGTTGAGCCGGACGGTATTCTCTCCGACCAAACCCGAACCGTACCCGGAGAGTTTGGCGGACGAGGCACCTTTGAACGTAAGGATTTCGCCTTCAATTACGAACTGTCGGTCGACCAACTCGTTCGGCTTGCCAGCTCGTGGGCCTTCGTCGCGCAACGATCCGACCAACGCGGAGTCTTGGCGCAAGTCCGTAGCCTGGGGGAACAAGCAGAGTCATCTGACACAGGCCTTGTTGGATTTCCCCACATCACGGTCGGCTTCCGCCTTCAACGGCAAGGAAGAGGTGCCATGAGGTAGGCGGCGCGACTTTTGACAATGATGGCTTGGTAACGCCGAAAACGTGTCCTATAGAAGGTTCGGCTACCGGAAACGACAAATTCCGCTCGGTCATGATCTGTCGAAGTGGGATGCTAGTTCTGTGGATTTGAAAACAAACACCAATGTGCCAGTAGTTGCCATTCGTCCTTACCATCTCGCGGATGCTGCAGATACCTTGGCGATCTTCCTTGCCGCGGTGACCGAAACAGCTGCCGCCGATTACTCGTCGGAGCAGATTCAGGCGTGGGCACGGCCAGAAGCGCGCGAACTATCCACCTGGCACGCCGCGATGCACGAGCGGAACAGTTACGTGGCAACCGTCGATGGAGAGCCAGCGGGCTTCACCGACGTCGACCCGCAAGGGTATATAGACATGATGTTCGTGGCCCCACGCTACCTACGACTCGGGGTAGCACGGCAACTGCTCGGCCACGTGGAAGCCCACGCGCGCGCAGATCGCCTGACAGAGCTGACCGCCGATGTCAGTATCACGGCCCGTCCCTTCTTCGAGCGCTACGGATTCGTCGTCGAGGCAGAACAACACCCTGTGAAGGTCGGCATGCAGCTAACCAACTATGCAATGAAGAAGACTCTTTTCGGCAACTGATCCGCACCGGCAACCAGACTTCTCCCAGCGGCAGGAGGCCCGTTCAAGGTTCCCCTCATGGCGCGGGCGGTGCCCATCCGAAATAGTTGTGTATCGGATTCTCGGATCGTACAGTTCGCTAACGGCTCGCATGAAGCTTCCTGCCGGTAACAGGCGATCACTGATACTGGTCATGAGCGCTTGTGTCATGAACCTCGTCGCTCAAGCCCAGATACTCACCACGCCGGGAACACACGTTCCGTTATGGTTTCTCCTGATCGCTACGGCGCTCTTGTTTGCCTCAGCGGACTTCACCTATGCTCGCCATGGCAACGACCCTGGTCCTCCGTCAAATTGCTCACAGGGAGAAGCTCAGCCACGACGTCGTTGATCTGCCCCGAAGTCGCCAGGACACGTAGCAGTGTCCACAGCGGATCCCCTCATAAAAAGTCCCGCCGTAGGCGCCGAACGAGCCAATGCGCGATTGGGTGGGGCCGGCATGGATAGCGCGGATCCGATTCTCGAAGTCTTGGAGAACGGCATACTTCCGCGATCTTGTGCTTCACCGAGTGACGGGATACGCGCATGCGAACCACGATTCAAACTTCTTCGACGTCGAGACCGGCGAAGACTACTGGATCTCGGGTCCAAAGCGAAACCGCACCGATGGCCGATACAGCAACGAGCAGCCATCTATTGACGCTGACACACTGGACGACTATCAGGCCTTTCTCGCTGGAGGACCTTTGCCTGGCAAAGAAAATGGTTGAGCACGGCTCCTCCTTGTTCCGGCAAATGTTCCGTCTTGCGGGACGAGAGTCCTACGGGCGTCAAGAACACTGCAAGGCAGCTCAAATCAGGACCAGTGTTACAGTCTGAACCAGAACCATCCTCAATAGACGATCGTCTTTCTGTATCGGAATCGATAGGTTGGCCATGAATTCTCCTCAACAACGGAAGCTCGGGCTTTTCCAGGAATACATACTTTGGTCCTAGGCGTGACGTTGTTCGTGATTCCTGCGTGGCTTCCAACAGAGTTTCGCGACCAATGGCAGTGGATCATCGTCATCCTCCAAGGCCTGATTGCGGTGGCAATGGTGGCTTACCTCGCATGGTTCGTGCGGAAGCAGCGGGATGACTACTGGCGTGAGAGAGGCAAGGACCCCAGACATCCCGAGTTGTAGGGTTCGACCTGCATTCTGTTGAGACGTGACTCGACATATGTTCCCAGCTAGGGTTCTCATCGGACCGGCGGATTGCTACTTGGGCGGAATACTGACGGCTAGTGTGGGTGCATGAACGGCTACCGGCGTCCCACGTTCCCACGTGAAATCTACCTTGATGAGCAGGGGCCGACCGATCAACTACGGCAGTCGATGGGGCGAAGCATGGCCACCTGAAGTGGCCGCTTCCCGTGTCAGGAACCTGCAGCGATTCGCAACTGTGCAGGCGGTCGCCACCTTCGGCGGTGTTCGGATTGGGTGCCCATTAACACTGGTGAACGCGCCGAAAGCTTCTCGCGAAAGAATGTTCTAAGAGCGGGAATAGTTACGGCTCCGAGAGCGCTACTAACTAGTGGGCCGACCAGCATGTGCACATATTCGCCTTGCGGTGTCCCGGCAGTCCACCTTTTCATCGTCAGGATCAGGAACCATCCATGTCACAACCCCACACAACTGCGCCCGAACGGCTGTCAGCACGGGACCGCACCACTATTACAGTGCTGTTGGTTTCGGCGTTCGTTGTGATTTTGAACGAAACCATCATGAACGTGGCCCTGCCGCGTTTGATGCACGAGTTCGATGTCTCAGCTTCCGCCATCCAATGGTTGGCAACTGCGTTCATGCTCACCATGGCAGTGGTGATCCCGGCAACGGGTTATCTGCTCACCCGCTTCCCCATCAGGACGGTTTTCATCCTGGCCATGGGGCTGTTTTCCGCCGGAACGCTCCTGGCCGGGCTGGCACCGGGCTTTGAAGTTCTGCTGGTGGCCCGCGTCATCCAGGCTTCGGGTACGGCCATCATGATGCCGTTGTTGATGACCACCATTTTGGACCTCGTCCCTTCGCACCGCCGCGGCGCCGTGATGGGCAACGTGTCCATTGTGATCTCCGTGGCCCCGGCCATTGGCCCTACACTCTCCGGGATCATCTTGCACTCGCTGTCTTGGCGCTTCATGTTCCTGTTTGTGCTGCCCATTGCAGTCCTTGCGCTGATCCTGGGCTCACGCCTGCTGCCCACCGCATCCGAGCGAGTTGCCTCCAAGCTCTCCATCCCCTCCGTGCTTATCTCCATTCCGGCGTTCGGCGGTTTGGTGTACGGGCTCAGCGGCATTGGTTCGGTCGATGCACCCACCCAGCAGCTGGCCATTGCGGCTCTTGTTGTGTCACTGGTTTCGTTGCTTGGCTTTGTGCTTCTTCAGCTCCGTCTCCAGCGGAACGACGGCGCGTTGCTGGACATGCGTCCGTTCAGCTACCGCCAGTTCACCCTTGCGCTGGCGTTGATGGTCATGGCCATGGTTGCCCTGTTTGGTGTGATCATCCTGCTGCCCATGTACCTGCAAAACGTGCGCGGCCTGGAGGTCCTGAACACAGGACTGCTGATGCTTCCGGGCGGGCTGCTGATGGGCCTGTTGGCGCCCTTCGTGGGAAAGCTGTTCGACAAGGTTGGTGCCAGGCCGCTGCTGATTCCCGGTGGCCTGCTCCTGTCGGCCGTCCTGTTCGGCTACACCCGGCTGGATGAAAACACCCCGCTGCTCATCATCGTGGGCTTGCATCTGCTGATGTCTATTGCGCTGGCGTTCATTTTCACTCCCGCGTTCACAGCAGGGCTAAACCCTTTGCCGCATTCGCTGCACTCCCACGGTTCCGCCATGCTCTCCACCCTTCAGCAATTGGGTGGCGCAGCGGGCACAGCCTTGCTGATTGGTGTCATGACGGCCGGAACCTTGTCAGCGGCCGAGGCCGGTAATGACGCAATTGCTGCCCAATCCAGCGGCTTCAGCAGCGGCTTCATGGTGGCAGCGTTCGTTTCCCTTGGAATCGCCGTGATTGCAGCCTTCATGGCACCCGCCAAGCAAGCCAAAGCCGAAGCTGCCCTGGACAACCACGAACAGGTCAGCCAGGACGTGCACTAGCTGTTGGCGGCCCAACGTGAAGGTCTGGGTGCGTCACTGGACAGATAATGCCCTCAAGATGCTGTCTTGAAGGCATTATCTGTCCAGTGACGGTGACGCGGTGACGCGGGAGAAGTTAGGGGATGATGCCCACGCGCACGTGGCCGCCGGTGGTCGCTTCGGCGATCGCGGCGTCCAGTTCGGTCAGCCGGAAGCTGGTGCCGACCAGTTCGGCGAAGGGGTAGGCGCAGTGCCGTTGCTCCAAATAGGCGACGGCGTCGATGAGGTGCTGTGGCGTGTAGTTGTGGACACCCCGAACTGTCTTCAGGCCCCGAACCAGAGCTTCCGGGTCAAGCGGAACGCGGCCTGCGGGGTGCACGCTGCCCACCAGAACCGCGACGCCGCCGATGTCCAGGCAGTCGATGGCCTGGGCCACGGCTGCCGAGGATCCGGACGCCTCGATGGCAACCTCCAGACCGTCGTTGAGGCCCAGACGATTCCGCACAGCTTCGAGTGAATCGGGCAGCGCAGCCGGGCTCATCGGATCAACGGTTTCAACGGCACCGAATCGCCGGGCGTTGGCGCGCCGGGACGAGTCAGGGTCTGAGACGATGACGCGCGCTCCCCTGTCCGTCGCTGCAGCGGCAACGGTGAGACCCACCAAACCAGCGCCCGTGACAAGCAGGGTGGCCCCGTCCAGATCCACAATGGCAGCCGCGGCGTCGATGGCGGCTACGGCCGTTGCCGACGCACAGGACAGCGGTGCCGCAATCTCACGCGGCATGGACTCTGCCATGGGAACAATGGTGGTACCGGCTCGCAGATGAACGTGAGTGGCGAAGCCACCGCTGAGTTCCCAGCCGTGGCGCACTTGTTCGTGGCCGTACTTGGCCAGTTGACGGCACTTTTGCGGGATTCCCTTGAGGCAGCGGTCGCAGTTGCCGCAGCTAACCATGATGGACCAGATGACGCGGTCTCCGATGGCCAGCGGCTGGCCGTCGGCGCGGAGGGCGCCCTCCCCCACGGCAACGACTTTGCCCACTTGCTCGTGTCCCAGGACCAGGGGCACGGGGGCGCTGCGGCGGCCATGCACGGTGTGAAGATCGGAGCCGCAAACTGTTGCGAACTCGACCTCAATGAGGGCATCCCCCGGAGCCAAATAGACCTCAGGCACTGCCATGAGCTGGTGATTGGCGCCATGCTTGATCCACGCCATGGCCGTGGGTGGTGGCATCAGGGTCACCCGTGAGCCCTGACAGATGGGCGTTGTAGTGGGGGTCATCGGAACACCCGGCGCATCCACATGGCCAAACCTTCAACTACCAACACAGTGACCAGAATCATGATGACGATGGCCGTGACCACGCCGTACTTGGAGCCCTGGCCGGCGTTGAGCAGGTAGTAGCCAATGCCGCCGCCGCCCACGATGCCCAGGATGGTTGCGGCACGGACGTTGGTGTCCAGCAGATAGAAGGTGTGGCCAATCAAGGACCGTACGCCTTGCGGGAACGTCGCACCGGCGAAGACCTGCAGGCGTGTGGCTCCTGTTGCTGTGAGTGCGCGCTCGGGACCGGGGTCGACCTCTTCGAAGGAGTCGGCGACCAGCTTGCCCAGCAATCCCACACCGCAGATGGCCAAGGCGAGTGTTCCGGCCTGGCTGCCCATACCCGTGACAACAATCAGCACGATCGCCAGGATGACTTCGGGGATGCCGCGGATGACCACCAGGATGAAGCGGCTGCCACTGCGGATGAAACCGTTCGGCGCCACATTGCGGGCGGCCAGTGAGCCAATCACCACGGAGGCCAGCAACGTCAGGAAGGTTGCTGCCAAGGCGATCGCGACGGTCTTCCACATGGCATCCAACATGGTGGTGTATTCGTAGCTGCCGAAGCTCGGTGGCCAGAACTGCACGGCGATCGCGGGAACCTTGCCCCAGAAGGTGATGAAGTCGCGCCACTGGATATCGCTGATGACAACGCTGCCTATCACCACCAGAACTGTCGTGACCCCCCAAACTGCATTGCGTCGTCGAGCATTAGTCCACGGGCGCACCAGCGCCTGCGCCGGCCCGGCGAAACTCACGGCGCTGACCGTGGTCTCGCGCGCCGATTTCTTGCCGAAGCGGCGGACCAGGCGATCGCCCATGCCGCGGCCTGTGGGTGCGTGGCCCAGCATGACCGAGCGCACCGAGCTGGAGATGATCTCCATGAGAACGCAGAGTGCAAAGATGATGACCGCGTAACCCATGCCGAGCGAGTAGTCCATGCCCTTGAAGGCGTAGGACATTTCCCGGCCCAGGCCAATGATGCCCACGTAGCCGAGAATGACCGAGCCGCGCAGGTTGATGTCGTTGCGGTGCAGCACCGTGGCCACCCACGACGGCAGGACCTGCGGCAGGATGCCCGAGACCAACTCCTGCGTTTTGGTGCCGCCGGCGGCGCGGATGGCCAGGCGCGGACCTTCGTCCACCTGTTCGATGGCGTCGGCGAACATCTTGGAGATCATGCCGACCGAGTGGATGCCGATGGCCAAGATACCCGGCAGTGCACCAAGGGAAAACATGAGGACAAAGACCATGGCCAGGACGACGTCGGGCACGGCTCGGGTGAGCACGCCCACGAACCGGCCAACCCAGCGCCAGGCCGGGCCGGGGGTGGTGTTGGCTGCCGAGAGGATGGCCACGGGTACCGAAAGGACGGCTGCCAGGAGCGTGCCGCACAGGACAAGGCCCACTGTGAGCGCCGTCAGGTGGAGCAACTCCCCCGCCGGCGGGAACGTCACGCCGCCAACGCGGATGAAGAAACGTTCGGCGTTGTCCATGCTTTCGAGCATCTTGGGGATCGAGATGTCGATGGAGATGAGGGCCTGGGTTGCTAGTACAAGCAGGACTACTAAGGTGATCGAGGCGCTGATGCGCTCCGGTGAAAGTTTGCGTCGAGGGGCGCGGGCGGCGACTCCGCCAACCGGCCCGGGGGTAAGTGCTGCGGCGGTCATGGTGTGTCCCGCCCCGCTCCGGCACTTGCTGAGGCCCGTGCCAAGTCGCGGGCAATACGCTCGCGGTGGCCGGGTGTGTCAAGTTCCTCGGCGATGGCCCGGAACTCGCTGGTGACGGTCGCAACCTGGCCGTAGATGCCCATGGCTTCTTCGCGGGTCAGGTCTTCGGTCAACGTGTTCAGGACAACCTTGCCGTGGCGCAGGCCCACAATCCTGTCCGCCCATGAGAGGGCCAGATCAACCTGGTGCAAGCTGCACACCACCGTGAGACCCTTGCTGCGGGCGATGTCGCGGATCAAGTTCATCACCTGGTCGCTGGACTCGGGGTCAAGGGAGGCTACCGGCTCATCGGCCAGCAGGATTTCCGGTTCCTGCATGAGGGCCCGGGCAATGGCAACGCGTTGTTGCTGCCCGCCGGAGAGAGTGTCTGCACGCTGGTAAGCCAGCAGCAGCAGGCCCACAGTTTCAAGGTGTTCCAGGGCCGTGAGGCGGCGGGCCTTGCCGTAGCCAATCAAGCCCAGGCGTGGTCCGCGGACCGCCGCAAGCGAGCCGGTCAACACATTCTCCAGCACGGTGAGGGAGGGCACCAACTCAAATTGCTGGAAGATGAAGCCGACGCGGCTGCGCAAGCGGCGGAGCGAACTTCCGGTCAGGCTGGACAGTTCCTCGCCGAGGACCTGGACCTGGCCGGACGTGGGGACTTCCAAGCCGTTCAAGTGTCGCAGCAAGGTGGACTTGCCGGATCCTGAGCGGCCGAGCAAAACCACGAGCTCTCCGCGGCCTGCCTCGAAGCCGACGCCGTCGAGCGCCTTGTTCTCACCGAAGTGCTTGGTGAGAGAAGCAACTTTTACTGTCCTGTCGCGTTCAATGCCGGCAGTGGCAGATGACGGCAAGCTTTGGGGATGGCCCATGGTTTTACTCCTAGTTTCCGGTGCTTACTTTGCCTGGCACTGCGTGGCGTTGGTGGTCTTGCAGATGTCGCGGATGGTGTCGTAGTAGGCATCCGTGACGGGCTTGGTTTCGTGGAACACGCTGCGGAATGCTTCCGAATCGGCGTTCTTTATACCGGCCGCAATGATCTGGTCGATGGAGACTTCCTTCAACGTGCTGGTCAACTTCGCCTGGACGTCCTTGGGCAGAACCGAGGAAACAACAATGGGGGCACCGGGTACCTTGGTCTCGCCAATGACTGTGACCTTGTCGCTCTTGACTACTTCGCTGTCCTCGGCGAAGCCAGCTTCACACTCAACGCCTTCGGCAGTCTTCTGCACGCTGACATCGTGTTTGCCGGCGAAGACGGGTGTGATGTCCTTCTTGGGGTCAATGTCTGCCTTGAGCAGGTTGTAGCTGGGGAACAGGTAGCCGGAGGTGGAGGAAGGATCCACGAAGCAAACCTTCTTGCCCTTCATGCCGGCGATGTCCTTGATGTCGCTGCCCTTGGGGACGATTGCCTGGGAGAAGTAGCCCGGCTCGGCGCCTTTCTCGGTGACGATCGAGGATACGGGGGTGAGCTTGGCGCCCTGGTTTAATGCTGTGACGTAGGTGAAGCCTGAGAAGGAGGCGACGTCGATCTTGCCGGCGTTGGCGGCTTCGATGAGTGCGGCGTAGTCGGTTGACTCGTGGTACTCAACCTTCTTGCCGGTCTGCTTTTCGATGTAATCCATCAAGGGGGTGTAGTTGGTCTCGGTATCCACCGAGTCGGGGACAACACCAAAAACAAGAGTGTTTGCGTCAACGGCAAACTTTTCGGCCGAGGCTCCTGCGTTAGCATCGGAGTTGGCTGAGTCGGCGGGAGCCGAGCAGGAAGCCAACGATCCGGTAAGGAGCGCCATGCTCAACAAGACTGTGGAGACAGAGCGGCGTGTGAGATTCATTGTGTGATGTTGCCTTTCAAGTCTGCTTGCCGCAGGGATTTTCCCTGAGCGGACTCTTGAAGGTTACGGATCACTTGCCAACGGCTGACAAACTGGCGGATACCCATTCGTGAACATTTGTTTGAGTGGCGTTCATGTACAGACAAGTTGAAACGGCGTTGCCACATGGCACGACGCACCAACCCGCACCCCGGGACAAGGGATGCGGGGCAGGTTGTTCATACAGGTGTGCGGGTGCTGAATGGGCGCCTACTTCAATGGGTTTGAGTCTCCAGCTTCGGCCCGTGAGGCAGTCACCTCGGCTCCGACTTCCGTCTCGCGTTGCGGTGTCCCCTCGGCTTCATCGAAAGCCAGTTCTGGTGTGGGCCGTCGGAATCCTCGGGTGATCCACAGGAGATAGACGACGCCGAGCAAGGTCCATACAACGCCTACCGTCATGGCCAGCGGATCCAGATTGGCCCAGAGGTAGGCATTGATCAGGAACCCAACGCCCGGCGCCACGATCCAGCCGATCGTTGACCGATCGGACCGCAGGCCCTTGCGCCAGAGCTGGAACGCGATGACAGATAAGTTCACGAAGGCGAAGGCCGTGAACGCGCCGAAGTTAATCAGCGACGTCGCTGAGTTGAGATCCAGCATCAGTGCCGTCATGGCGATCAACGCGATGGCGAGAATGTTCAAAATTGGTGTCCCAAACCGCGGATGTATGTAGCCGAAGAATCGCTTGAACAGGATCCCGTCCCTGCCCATGGCATACAGCAAGCGGGAGGCGCTTGTCTGTGAGGCGAGACCGGAGGCCAGTACTGAGAAGACCGCTCCGACCAGGAAGATTGTTTGGAAGGCAATGCCGCCAATGAACAGGGCAATGTGCGCGGATGCGCTCTCCGTTTCCGTGGTGATGCGTTCCAGGGACGCCAAGTTCGGGACCAGGATCTGCATGACGTAGGTAACCGTGACGAAGAAAAGGGCGCCGAGTGCTGCCACCCACATGATCGCACGTGGCATGTTCTTCTCGGCGTCGACGGTCTCCTCGGAAACGGTCGTGACAGCGTCGAAGCCCAGAAAGGCTAGGGCCAGCACCGACGCGCCGCCGATCAAACTTGCCGTGTCCATATCCATCGCATAGAAGGGGGCAAGAGAGAACTGCAGGGCGTTGTCCGAGAGGATTGCCCTAATGGCGAGGCCTACGAAGACGACGGCGACGACGGCCTGAAAGACGACCATGATCATGTTGGCGGAAGCGCTGATCTTCACGCCCACAATGTTCAGCACAGTCACGAGCAGGATGAGGCCCACGATCCAAACCCAGCCCGGGACGTCGGGGAACTGGGCGGAGAGGTAGATCTTAGCCAACAGGGCATTGATCATCGGCAGGAACATGTAGTCCAGCAGCGACGCCCAACCAACAAGGAATCCCACGCCCGGATTAATAGTCTTGCGGGTGTAGGTGTACGCCGAGCCGGCCGAGGGGTAGATCCGCACCATCTTGGCATAGCTAAAGGCGGTGAAAATTACCGCGATCGTGACGATGATGTATGACGCCGGGACATGCCCGTTGGTCGCTTCGGTGACGATACCAAAGGTATCGAACACCGCAAAGGGTGACATGTAGGCAAGGCCGATGAAGACTACATGGCGCAGCTTCAGCCGGCGCTGCAGTGTTCCTGGTTGCGGTGACATCTTGTCGCCTTTCTGATGTATGTGGTCGCCGAATGGTTTACCGCGCGAAGTTAGTGGACGCAGCGGGTAACGCGGGTTGTTGTTGGGTGATGCAGTGGATTCCACCGCCACGGGCAAAAAGTGGACGGGCGTCTACGGTGACGACCCGGCGGTTCGGATAGCAGGCGCGGAGGATTTCCACCGCTGCTTGGTCCGCAACGTCGCCGAAACTGCACGCTATGACACCCCCGTTGACCACAAGGTGGTTAACGTAGCTGTAGTCGACGAATCCTTCCTCGTCCCGCAGGATTGAGGGTGCGGGAAGTTCCACGATGCGCCAAGGATTCCCGTCCGAGTCCCTGGTGCCGGAGAGGTGATCAATGATTTCCGCACAGATCGTGTAGTCCGGGTGTTCCGGGTTCGTTTGCCGGTGGACCAGCAAGACGCCGGGGGAAGGAATGGTCGCGACAATGTCGACGTGGCCGCGGGTGCCGAAGGTGTCAGAGTCGCGGGTGAGACCGCGCGGCAGCCAGATCACATTGTTGGCTCCGAGGGTCCGAGCCAGCTCTGCCTCGACGTCAGCTTTGCTCACTCCGGGGTTGCGGAACGGATCAAGCTGAACCGTCTCCGTGACCAGCACGGTGCCCCGGCCGTCCACATGGATGCCGCCGCCCTCGTTGACCAGTTTCGAAGGTACCGGCATGGCTCCGGCGCCGGCCGTCACTGCTACTCCGATCTTGGTGTCTTTATCCCACGCGGCCCAGTCCTGCTGGCCCCAGCCATTGAAGACCCAGTCGACGGCGCCGAGCCGGTTGCCGCCGTCGTCGATGACGAAGGTTGGCCCGATGTCCCGCATCCAGGCGTCGTTCAGCGGCGCCTCAACGATGTGAATATCTGCCGAGAGGTATTCCCGGGCAACCGCAGCTGCGCTCGGGTCAACCACCATCGTGACCGGCTCAAACACGGCCGCCGCGTGAGCCACCGCGGCCCACGTTGAGCGTGCCTCATGGGCTTGAGCTGCCGTCTCACCCAGCGTGTAGCCGTCAACAGGGAACGCCATCCAGATGCGTTCCTGCGATGCGGTCTCCGCCGGCATCCGCCAACTCATGCTCGCCCCTGCTGCGCAAATTGGCTCTCATGGCTGCCGTGCGGCCGCAAAATGTTCACAGATTCACTCAAACGGGCGTACGTGTCGGGACGCCGGGTGGCAAGGAAGGGAAACAGATCCAGCCAGTCTTTGCGCTGGTCAAGGTCCAGGTCTGCCACCAGGACGGCGGACTCGTTGCGCGGTGCCTGGACGAGGATCCGTCCGTACGGGTCGGAGATAAACGACGAGCCATAGAAAGTCACTGCCCCTTCGTCGCCGTAGCGGTTCGGTGCCACCATGAAGAGTCCATTGGCGATCCCGTTGCCGACGATGACCTGCTGCCACAGCGGCTGCGTGTCAAAGTCGGGATGGGCTGGTTCTGAGCCGATTGCTGTCGGGTAGACGAGCAGTTCCGCCCCGCCCAGGGAGTAGAGGCGGGCCACTTCGGGAAACCACTCATCCCAGCAGGTGGGCATCCCCAGCCGGACGCCGTCGAGGTCCTTGAGGCTGTAGACCGGGTAGGGCTCCTCGTTGTCGCCGCCGCGAAAATACTTGTCCTCGTAATATCCCTCGGTGACCGGGATGTGCAGTTTCCGGGTTCGGCCGACAAGCTCCCCGGTGGGGGAAACCAGGATGGCGGTATTGAATCCCAGCCCGTCGCCGGCATCGGCCTTTTCATAGAGCGAGACATGCACGTGGACGCCGTTCGCCTGTGCGGCTTCCGCTGCGAAGGCAAAGGTGGGTCCAGTAGCCAGATCCTCCGCGGTGGCACCGGGCGCCGACGTCGGAATGGTATCTGCCGGGTAGCGGGACAAGGTGAGCTCCGGAAGGAACACAATCGCGGCGCCGTGCCCGGCGGCGCGGGCAATTCCATCGCCCAGCTCGGCGCGCAGCGCAGCGGCGTCAGCTTGCCATCGGTGTTGCACCATGCCCACACGCAACGGGAGGCGATGGGATTCATCGACGCGGGCGAACGAGGTCGGCGGAACAAGTGCGGTTATTTCGATCATGCTGACGCTCCTGCGGGATTGGCGGAAATGAGATGTGGATCACGTAAAACGAATGGCATTCGTTTAGTATGGGGCCAATGGCGGCAGGATGCAAGGTCCCGGCTCGGGAATTGGTAGATTCAACGGTAAGAACCCGAGTGGCAACCAGCTGCCATCTACTCGGCACCTACCCAAGGAGAGCCATGGCCCGCCCGTTGACGCCGCTGTTATCCGTGGATCGAATCGCCAAGGGCGCCTTGGAACTGGTCGACCACAGCGGGGAGTTCACCATCCCCGCGTTGGCCGCAAAGCTGGGAGTCCGGCCGTCCTCGCTCTACAATCACGTTTCTGGGCGGACAGAAATCGTCGAACTCATGCGCGGATTAGCCTCCGATCACATTCGCTTGCCCCACCACGATTCCGACTGGTACGCAACCATCAGCGAGACCTGCCGGCAGTACCGCAACAGCTATGCCCGCCACCCCCGGCTCATTCCGCTGCTGACCGCGTACCCGGTCTCTCACCCCGCCACCACACGGATGTACAACCTCCTCGCTGAGGTACTCACGTTGGCTGGATTTGATCCGGCAGAAGTACTGAAAGCCATAACCACCCTGGACAGCTTCGTGCTCGGCTCGGCGCTGGACGTCGCCGCGCCGGAAGTGGTGTGGACGCCGGGCGACCAGGCCGAACCTGCCTTGGCGGCCGCCCTCGCGACGCCACCACAGGGCACGCAACAGCGGGCAGATGAAGCCTTCGAATATGGGCTGCAGATTGTCATGAACGGACTGGCCCAGCAACTGGCCGCGATTCAACAGTCTCGTTAGGCGCGTGGTGTTATGAGGTCCACAAACTTCATGATTGTCCGGACGAAACTGGGGCCCATCCGCTGCCAGTCCGCTTGACGGTTCATTCGCTGTGGCCATGGCATGGCCACCAGTTGCACACGAAGGGCCTGTGGCCATGGGATCCAATTTCTGGATTCCATGGCCACAGGCCCTTGGCGACTCTGCCGTGATGCTCTAGCTGAAGGTCTTGCCCAACAGGTCTACCAGCTGGGTTGAGCTGTAGTAGTCCAGGCGGAAGGACGTGGGCCCCATGGCGTGGACCGAGCCGGACTTGACCGAAGGCAGGTTGGCCAGCACCTTTTCGCTTTCAAAGGTCTTCACCAGCGATTCGTCGGCACTGAGCAGGAACACCGTGTTGCCGGCGGCCGCCTTCGTCAGGTTTTCAAAGGAGACAAACGCGAAGTCCTGGCGGGCCTGCTCGCTGGTGTCCAGGCCTTCGGGGATGTCGGCGATCGTGAAGCCCAGGGATTCGAGCACCTTGGCGTGGCTGCCGGTCTTTTGGGCGACGCCATTATCCTGGCCTGCGCCGTTGAAGCTGACGATATTGGATTCGCCGGCCGGCAGTTTGATCTTGGCAGCTACCTCCTTGACGTGCACGTCGTACTTGGCGACGGCCGCACCGGCTGCGTTCTCCTGGCCCGTTGCCTTGCCCAACTCCAGGGCCAGGTCCTGCCAGGACTTATCGCCATAGTTCACCACGATGGTCGGGGCAATGGCACTGAGTTCCTTGTAGTGGTCAGCTGCACTGTCAGCACCCGAGGTGGATACAACAATTAGATCGGGGGCAGCCGCCACCACAGCCTCGAGATCAAACTCGAGGCTGGGGTACAGCACGCCAACGTTACGCTCGGTGGCCACGTCGGCCCACTGGGAAAAGAAGCCCTGCTTGTCGGTGACGTCACTGGGGTTGGTGGCTGCCGAGGTGGTGACGGGGGCGTCAATGGCCAGCAGGGTGCCCGTCACGCTCAACGAGGTGGAGGCAATGTTCTTGGGCTGGGCGGGGATCACTGTTTCGCCGGCTTCATGCGTGATGGTGCGCGGCCAGGAGGATTCGCTGGCCACGGGGGTTGCGCCGGCCTTGGCTGACGCGTCCTCACCAGCCCCGGAGCAGCCGCTGAGGGCTATGCCGGCCGCAGCGAAGGCTGCAAACAGGGGCAGGATTGTGCGTGGGAACTTCACAGTATTGTCTCCTCGAAGGATGGTGCATGGTGGTGTGGACTGATGACCCGTAAGGTGTTCAAGCGCCGCGTTTCCGGGTGCTTGCCGTTCAAGAACTTAGCACAGGCTAACCTTACTTCCTAATGGGGCATGTTTTTGTTGCGTAATTGGTGATTTCAGCTGCGGAGAATGACGATTCATGACAACTGAGAGGCTCCGCGCCGTTCACGCACACGGCTGCCGAGTAGTTTGGCGGGGCGTGGAGTAGTTGCACAGCCACGGGCGGGTGGCCAGGAAGCTGGGCGGTGGAGTGTGCTGCGGCACCGGCAAAACACAGCTTCGCCGGGTTCTGCCGCAGACCCACCCCCAGGGCTTTGAGCACTGCCTCCTTGCGGACCCAGAATTCTGCCCGCTGTTGGGCGCGCCGGGGCTCTGGCAGGCTGGCCACCACTGAGCGTTCCCGCTCAGACAGGGCAATGTCATCAAATCCGCTGAAATCCGTGGCCCGGTGCTCCTCCACGTCCACACCAACGCTTTCCCCCTGTGTCAGCGCCACGATGACCTGCCCGCCGGCATGGGAAACGTTGGTCCGCAACGGCCGATCCAATCCGGGTGTGGGCGCGTAGCGCAACACCGGCTTGCCACCGTGGCCTGCAGGTGACAGCAAGCTGACGCTCAACGGATCGATACCAAATTCCTGGGCCAGAAGAAGTTTCAACAGCACCCGCGCAGTGGCGGAACGGTACCCGTCCAGGGGCTGCCGCTTGGCCGACACCACTGTCCGTTCCGCCGGTGTCAGGAGTTCTGACTGCGCAGCAGACGGCTCAACAGCCGCCCGGGCCAACCAAACCCGGGTCATGGCGCGGCGGTCATGGTGTGGCCGCCGCGGAGGAGCTGGCGGACGCCGCCTGCCCGGTACCGGCGTCGAACGTCTCAGGCCCAAACGGCCCGGGCTCAGCTTGCTCGGGCGCGCTCGTCGCGATGGCCCCTGTGCGGCGCAGGGTCTTGAAACCGGCCAGACCGGCCACGCCCGCCACAGTGGCTGTTGTGCCAAAAATGAGCACAGCCATTGTGGCCGGCACGGCGCGGCCCAGCCCACCCAGGCCCAGGGCGCCCACGGAATCGCCGCCCACTTCCTGGGCCATCCACAGTGCGTTGACACGGCCCAACATGTGATCGGGTGTGTGCGCCTGCACCAGGGCATACTGCAAGATGCCGCTGAGGGAACTGAGAGCTCCGAAAATGGTCAAAAGGACCAGTGCGCTGACTAGATCGCGACTGAGCCCCAGCACCGCGAGGGAGACAAAGGAGGCAATGGAGAACAGTGCCATGGCACGCCCGGGCCGCCGGGTCTGGCCAATCCAACCGCTCAGCAAGGTGGCCACAACAGCGCCGCACGGCACCGCAGCATACAAGAGTCCCGTGCCTTGGGCCCCCACACCTAACGCCACAACACCCAGCGCCGGCAGCATGATTCTGATGCCCGAGGCCATGGTCTCCAGGGTGCCCAGCACCACAACAGCCCTCACCACCGGCTGCCGGTACACGAATGCGGCCCCTTCGGCTGCCGCGCGCACGGGGTGGCTGCGTGGCCCCGCCAGTTCCGGCTTGAGCGACGGCAACCCTGTCAGCAAGGTGATGGTCAGCAACGTTGCGGCGGCCGCCGCTGCATAATTCCAACCAACACCGGCCACAGCAATGATGACGCCGCCCAGGGCTGGCGAGGCCATGGTGCCCAGCCGAACCGTGAGCATGTTCAAGGCACCGGCCGCGGCCAGTTTATGCCGTGGTACCAGTGTTGGTGTTACGGCCATCAGCGCCGTGACACTGAGTGCACCAAAGAAGCCGTCCACCCCGCCCACCACATAGATGGCGACCACGGAGGGTTCCGGGAGCCACGCATTCACGGCCAACAAGGCAAATCCCGTGCCACCGATCATGCGTGAGTACAAGATGATCTTGCGGCGGTCGAACCTGTCGGCCAAGTCCCCGCCCACCAGCAGTCCGGCAAACGCGCAGACGCCTTCCATCGTGGCAGCAAGACCCACCTGCAAGGTGGAGCCGGTGAGCTCGAAGATTTGCATCGGGATTGCTACGGCCAGCATGCCCAGACCAAAGATGGAGATGGTGCGGGCTATGAAGATGCGCCTGAGCGCCGCGCTGGTGCGTAGGGGGCTGGTGTCGATGACCAAGCCGCGCAGGAACGTGCTTTTCCTCGGCTCAGTCATCGTCGTCTTGTTCGTGATGGTCCAGACCGGCGACGCCGGCCTTCCAATAGCCGTCGATGTCCGCATGCGCCGGCGGTATGGCCAGCACATCGCGCACATGGCGGCGGATGGGCTTGATCGCCGTGGCCTCCCCGGCCACCCAGACGAACAACTCCCCCGCAGGTCTGACAAAGCTCTGCACTGCCTCCAGCAGCACCGCCGGGCCGTGGGCGGAACGGTCAAGGTAGCTGACGAAGATGCCCGGGCGGTCCACCAGGGCGATCCTTTCAGCCATCGAGGCCAGGCTGATGAACACCTTCGCGCAGGCGCCGCTGGGCAGTTCTTCGATCCAGCGGGCCATGGCCGGCAGGGCCGTTTCATCACCGGCAATCAAGTAGTTCTCAAAATCTGTCGGATAGAGGTGAGAGCCGCGCGGGCCCAGCACCCCCAAGGCGTCACCGATTGCTGCGTGCTGGGCCCAACGCCCGGCCACGCCGTGGTCATGGAGTACGAAGTCGATGGTGAGGCGCCGCGCGGCGGCATCATAGGACCGCACGGTGTAGTCGCGGAAGAGCGGCCTCGGACGGCCCACAGGCATCACCAGCCGGTCATCGACCACTGTGGGCAGATGGATTTCGGCCGACTCAATTTCGGGAAAGACCAACTTGACATGGTCCGATACCGTCATTGGCGCAAAGGGGAACGGCTGCGCCAAGTCCTCGCCGCCGAGCACTATCCGGCGCATGGCGGGCGCCAACAAGTGGTGGTCCACCACGTGGAGCAGGCGCGGCACTAGGGGATGCATGCGCAGCGTGATTCGGGATTCGCTGGTGGTTGAGATGGTCATGCTGAAGCCTTTCGGTGAGTGTTGCCGGGGAGCTCTGCCAGCAACTTGGCCAGTTGTGGGCCCAGCACCGGCAGTGTTGCCGGTGACAGGATGTCTTCGTGGGCGCAGTCCACCGGGTGGACGTGCAAAATGTCCACCCGCTTCGCCCACGCCCGTTCCGGATCAAAACCGTCCGGGACGGTGGCGGCCGCCACGAAGAGTTCGGCCCGGCCGGGGAAATGCCCGGTGCTGGCGGCGGAGAGCAGCCTGACCGAGTCCTTGTAGTTGGCAATGATGTCCTCGGTCATGGCTTCCCGGTCGGCGCGGGACTCATCGTCGCCGCCGTCGAGTCCCAGCTGTTCACGCTCAGCCTCGGCGGCAATGTCCGCCTCGGCGCCGGCGCCCCAGTCCTGGTCTTCCGGCGGGTACGTGTCCAAGAGCCCCAAGAACTCCACGTGCTCGCCTTCGGCCGCGAGCCGTGCGGCGATGGCCTGGGCGATGGTGCCGCCCAGGGAGTAGCCCAACAACCTGTACGGCCCATGGGGCTGCAGTGAACGGATGGTGTTGTAGTGCCTGGTGTGCACCTCCACGAGCTGCGCGGCCGAGGCCAGTGGCCCCGCGGGGCGCGGTGACTGCAGGCCAATGAGTGTTTGCTCCTTGGCCAGGTAGGGGGCCAGGGACCTGTACTGCCAGGCATAGCCCGACGCCGGGTGGAGACAGAACAGTGGGTTGGTGCTGCCGCTGCGGATGGGCAGGATCTCGGCAAACGCCTCCCGCCCGTCCGAGGCGCCGTCGATCTGCCGTGCCAGCGCCGCCACGGTCCCTGTTGTCATGACAGTGCCCACCGCCACTTTGCGGCCAAGGGTGCGTCCCAGCTCGGCGGCCAGCCTCATGGCCAGCAGTGAATGGCCGCCCAGGGCAAAGAAATCGTCCTCCGCCCCCGCCACCGGCACTCCCAGCACCGTGGCGAATGCGCTGGCAATGGTCTCCTCCAGCCAGCCGTGGGGTGCCCGCCCCACGGTGGACGCCAGTGCGGGCACGGGCAGGGCGTTGCGGTCCAGTTTTCCGTTGCTGGTCAGGGGCAGTGCCGCCAACACAACAAACGACGCCGGAACCATGTGGGAGGGCAGGCTGGCGGCACATTGCTCCCGGCAGAGCGAAAGCAGCGCGTCCGGGCCGGCCCCACCGGCAGCGGCGCCTGGCACCACATAGGCGATCAGGGACCTGTTATCTGCGCCCGCCATGGCCGCGGTGCCACCCAGCGACTTCGCGGCCACCACAGCCGCGTCCACCCCCGGAACTGCTGAGAGGACGGCCTCAATCTCGCCAAGTTCAATGCGTTGGCCACGGATCTTGAGCTGGTCATCCCCGCGGCCCAGATATTCCAGGGCGCCGCTGTCCAGACGCCGCACTATGTCACCTGTGCGGTACATGCGGGTGCCGGACTCGAAGGGGTTGGCAACGTACCGGCTGGCCGTAAGAGCCGGCCGGCCCAGATAGGCTGTGGCCAACTGTGCACCGGCCAGATACAGTTCCCCTGCCACCCCCGGCGGCACCTGACGCAGCATCCCGTCCAGAACGTGCAACTGCGTGTTCCAAACCGGGGCGCCGATGGGAACAGAGGTGGAGACTTGCCCGTTTTCGGCTTCCGCGCCGGCGAAATAGCTGACGTCGATGGCCGCCTCGGTGGGCCCGTACAGGTTGTGGACGGCCACCCCAAAGCGATCCTGGGCCGCTTCGCACAGCTCACGCGAGAGCGCCTCACCACTGCAGAACACCCGGCGCAGGGCAGGCAGGGACACGGCGTGCCCTGCGGTTACTGTCGTGCCGGATTCGGCGAGGAAGGCAGCCAGCATGGAGGGCACAAAGTGCACAGTGGTGACAGCCCCACGCCGCATCAGCGCCTGGAGTTCAACCGGGTCCCTGTGGACCTCGGCGGGGGCCACCAGCTGACCGGCCCCGGCAATGAAGGGCCAGAAGAACTCCCACACCGAGACGTCAAAACTGGAGGGCGTCTTTTGCAACACCACATCGCTGGCATCCAGTGGATAGCTGGCCTGCATCCACACCAGCCGGTTCACGATGGCGCCGTGCGGCACCACCACGCCCTTGGGCAGCCCCGTGGAGCCGGACGTGTAGATGACGTAGGCCGGGTGGTGGGGCGACAACTCCGCGGCAACCTGCTGGCGCCACGCCATGTCTGCTTCACCGAACAAAGCCCCGGGCTCAGCATCGATCACAATCCGTGCGACTGTCTCGGGGAAACCGGCCGCCAGTGCAGGCGTTGTCACCACAACAGCGGGTGCGGCGTCGGCCAGCATGTAATCCAGCCGTTCCTTGGGGTAGCCGGTGTCCAAGGGCAGGTACGCCGCCCCCGCTTCGATCACTGCCAGCAGGGCGATGCTCAGTTGGGCGGATCGCGGAATGCTAACAGCCACAAGGTCACCCGTGCGCACACCTGCCTGCCGCAGCCGCGCGGCCAGTGTCAGCACCGCGCGGCGGAGGTCCGCGTGGCTGAGGGTGGTTTCCCCGTCACGCAGTGCCACTGCGCCGGGCGCCGTTGTCCCCCGGCCATCCAGCAAATCCCGAAGCGTCACCGGGGCGAGAGGTTGCCCGGTGGCGTTGCCGCTGTCAATGGCCGCTTTCTCGGCCGGCAACAAGGAGCTGGTGGCGGCCAGGCTCATCTGGTCAGGGGAGGTGATCCGTGCCAGGGCAGCCAGGAACCGGGGTAGCAAGGTGGCTCCGATGGTGCTGCCCAGCCGGTGCTCGACAACCACCTTGTAGCCGTTGCCCGGGCCGGCGGTAGTGCCCGGCAGGACCAGCACGGTGAGCGGGTAATGCGTGTAGCCACGGTTTCCCACACCTGTCAGGACCAGATCGGTGGTGCCTGCCTGCTGTGCTTCGTCGTCGCCCGGGTAGTTTTCCATGACAAACAGTGAGTCGAATAAGGTGCCCGTGCCTGCCAGCTGCTGAATCTCGGCCAGCCCCAGGCGGGCGTGTTCACGCAGTTCAACCTGGTGTTGTTGGAGCGGCGCCAACTGTAGGGCCGCGGCCAGGGCAGGGTTGAGCCGCACCCGGACCGGGACGGTGTTGGTGAACAGGCCAATGACACCGTGGCTGTGTTCGTCCTCGCGGCCGGAGACTGTGGTGCCGAAGACGACGTCGTTCTTGCCCGTCAGCTCCGAAACCATCAGGGCATGGGCCAGGGCGAAGATGGAATTGTGCGTCACACCGTGCTTTTGAGCGGTGGCGAACAGGGCGGCGCACAGCTCCGTAGCCAGTGTGGTGGCGGATTCCAGTGGCTCCCCCGCGACGGCGTGCGGCACCAGGGTGCCTTCGAGCAAGGTGGGCGTGGCGCCGTCAAGTGCCTGCGCCCAGGCTGTCCCGTCTGCGGCCACGGCGCGGCGGGCGTTGCTGGCGCTGACATACGTCTCCAGTGCGTTGGAGGTGCCGGTCCGACCAGTGATGTAGCACTCAAGCAGCGCCTTGACGATCAGCGGTGTGGACCAGCCGTCCACCAGCAGGTGGTGGGCGCTGAGCAGGAGGCGGGCCGAACCGTCGGCCCACCGCACCAGTCTGGCGGCCAGCAGCGGTCCCCGCGCAACGTCAAAGGCACGCGCCGCTTCCTTGCGCTCCAGCTCCAGCGTGGCTGCCGCGGGATCGGCGTGGTCAGCAATCACCACCTCGGCAAAGTCGAGCGGCGACCGGAACACCGGGTGCGGTATGACCTGGACGGGGGCAGAAGCTGCGCCCAGGTTGAAGGAGGCACCCAACTGCGGGTGCGCGTCCAGCAGCATTTCCAGGGCCGCACGCAGGCGCTCGCCGGAGACTGTGCCACCGAATTCCAGTGTCGTCACTGAGCTGTAGTTGCCGCCCTGGGCACCGAGCTGGTCGTGAAACAACAGCCCAAGTTGCAGCGGCCCCAGGGGCAGCACCGCCAGCGCGGGGCCATGGTCAGCCTCGATGCGGGCCAGCGCCTGGGCATCCAGGCCGGTACCGGGGACGTCGGCCGGAACCAGCTGCGCTGCCGCCTGTGCCGGATGTGTCCTGGCGAAGTCCGCCAACACGGCTGCCGCTGCTTCCATGGCCTGACTCACTGCCGCCACGTCCTCGACCGAAAGCAGCCGGTTGGCCCAGGTCCATCCCAGGGCGAGCTGTTCGCCGTCGAGGAAGGCGTTGAGTTCCAACGGGTGGGTCAGGGCCATGGCCCCGTCCTGGCTGACGGCGAAGGCGTCGGCAAAAACAGTTCCCTGCTGCACGGGGGTGAAATGACCCTCAGCCTGCTGGAAACGACCCAGATAGTTCACCAGCAGTGCCGGCGGATTCTGTGCCGCGGCAGCACGCAGTTCCGGCTGCTGAGGCGCATCCAGGTAGCGCAAAATGCCGTAGCCCATGCCGTCGGCCGGGGTGGACCGCACTGCCTGCTTGAGTACGCGCAGCACGGACAGCGGCTCACCCTGACCGGCAACCAGCCGCTGCGCATCAATGCCGGCGAAGTCCAGGAACAGTGGGTGTTCATCGGTCAACCAGCCAACAGTGCGTTCCAGATCGTCGGCGTCGCTGTGTCGCCCATGCGATTCACGGGTCAGCTGCAGGGATTCCTGGCCAAAGTGCCCGGCGACTGCCAGTGCCGCGACTGCCAGCAGGGTTTCCTCAACAGTTGCGGCGCAGGCCTCCGGCAGGGTGTGCAGGATGGCCGTGGTGGCGTGGGCACTGAGCAGGATGCGGGCCGTTCCGGCAGTATTGTGGGTGTCCTGCCCGGGGTCCAGGGTGCCCCGTCCCAGTGGATCCGTGCCGCCGCGCAGCTGCTGGAACCATTGGCCCAACTCGGTGCGGCGCGACTTCTTCTGAGCACTGAGCGCCTGGCCCCACTGCCGCAGGGAGGTCTGTTCGTCCTCCAGCAGGGGGCGCTGACCGGCCAGGAGCATGGTGACCGCCTGCTCAAGGTCGGGCAGCAGCGTGCGCCAGGAGACGCCGTCGACCACTAGGTGGTGGATGGCCAACACCAGCAGCCGGTCCCCCGGCTCGGTGCCGGCAAGCAGCACTGCCTGCACCATGACGCCGTTGTCGGGATCAAGGCGCGCGGCGGCGGCAGGGAACTCCGTGTCGGCAGTGGCCAGGGGCTGCCCGGTGAGGTCTGTGACGGCGAGTGCCACGGCTCCGGGGATCCGCTCGGGGGCGGGAATGCTGAGTTCGACGCCGGCGAGCCGAGCCAGCAGCGCAGGGTGGACGCGGAACAACTCGGCCAGCGCCTCGCGGAGCAGATCTGCCGTGAGCGCACCGGGGACCGTGACGCAGACACCCTGGGCGTAGCGGACGTTCACGCCAGCAGTTTCGGCCAGCCAGTGGTGGATGGGCAGCGCGTCAACAACACCGGTGACGGCCACCTCGGGACGCTGCTGCGCGGTCAGGGGCAGCAACGCCGTTGCCATGGCCGCGGGTGTCCGCTGGGCGAAAACGTCGCGAGGACGCAGCTGGTAGCCGGCCCGGCGGGCTGCCCCGCACACGGCCATGGCGGAAATGCTGTCGCCACCGAGCACAAAGAAATCCTCATCGGGGCCCACCACAGGCTGGCCCACCACATCGGCCACGGCCACGCACATCAAGGCTTCGCGGTCGTTGGCCGGGGGCCGGCGGCTGCCCGCTGCCATGACGGTGGGTGCGGGCAGGACGGCCCGGTCAACTTTTCCATTGACAGTCAACGGCAGCGCCGGTAGGCGCACCAGCACTGCTGGCACCATGTAGTCGGGCAGCGACGCCGCCAACAGCACACGAAGGTGCGTCTGGGGGGCGTCGTGGCTGGCCAGCTCACTGCCAGCGGCCGGCACAAAGTAGCCAATGAGCCGGTTGGTGTGGCCCAGGTCCTCGGCAATGACCACGGCCGCAACCACCTGGGGCAGGCTGCCCAGGGCGTCCTCCACCTCGCCAAGTTCAACCCTGTGTCCACGCACCTTGACTTGATCGTCGGCGCGGCTGAGGTAGTCAATCTGCCCATCACGTTGCCACCGCACCAGATCACCCGTGCGGTACATGCGCTCGCCGTTGCCAAAGGGGCAGGCCACAAAGCGCTGGGCTGTGAGCCCGGGCCGGCCAAGGTAGCCGCGGGCCAGGCCGTCACCGGCAATGTACAGCTCACCCACCACCCCGACGGGCACCTGGCGCAGCCGCTCATCCAGAATGAACACCTTCGTGTTGCCAACGGGGCCGCCCACCACGGGGTGCACGGAGTCCGCGACGGAGGCCCCCAAGGTGTCCACGGAGTATTCGGTGGGGCCGTAAAAGTTGTGGCCGTGGGTGCCGGCGTCGCTGTGGGCGCGTAGGGCTGTCCACAACGCCGGCGAGGCAGCCTCACCGCCGAACAAAATTAGGGCGGGGTGGTGCTCGCCCGGTGCCAACAGTCCGCATTCGAGCAACTGAGTGCCCAGTGACGGTGTCACATCGATGGCGTCAATGCGATCCGCCCGGACCAGATCCACAATGGCCTGCGGGTCGCGGCGTTGTTCATCATCGAGGACGTGTAGCTGGTGCCCCAGGTACAGCCAGATTAACTGCTCCCAGGAGGTGTCAAAGGAGAACGACGCACTGTGGGCTGCCCGCACCCTCCGCCCTGCGAGCGCTTGGACGGTTGCCGCAAAGACTCCCTCTTCATGGTTGGACAGCAGGTTGGACAGGCCGGCGTGGGGTGTCATGACACCCTTTGGCTTGCCGGTGGAGCCGGAGGTGTAAATAATGTAGGCCAGGTCGGCGGGCGTTACCGGGCGCAGCCGCTCGGCTTGGCGGATGGGCGCGCCCGCTTGCTCGGCGATGTCAGCCCGGGTGGCGGCGGAATCGAGGGTGACCACGTGGCCACTGAAGGGCAGCGGGGAGGGCAGCTCGGTGGTGGTGATGAGGAGGCCGGGTGCGGCGTCGTCGAGCATGTAGGCCAGCCGCTCGACGGGGTAGTCCAGGTCCAGGGGCAGGTAGGCGGCGCCCGCGGCAAGGACGGCAGCAATGCTCACCACGGTGTCCATGGAGCGCGGAAGTGCGACGGCGACCACCTGGCCGGGTCCGACGCCGTGGCGGATGAGGTGCCTGGCCAGGGCATTGGAGCGTCGGCCAAGTTCTGCGAAGCTCAGGGTCTCCGTGCCAGCCACAACGGCTGTTTCGCTGCCCTGCTGCCTCACCATCTGGTCCAGGCGTTCCATGACGGTGCCGGTCGGAGCGCTCAGGGTGGGGCCTGTGCCCCACGGGCCTTGAATGGCTGCGAGCTCACTGGCAAGTGGCAGTGTGGTTGTTGCGGGGCTTTGCTGGTCTCCGGCTGCGAGCGCTGTGATCCAGGCCAGCAGGCGTTGCCCGTGGAGTTGCAGATCCTCATCCGTGTACCGGGCCGGGGCGGCCTCCAGTTCGAGAACAATGCTGCCGCCGTTCTTGTAGACAGCGAATTCCAGGTCATCCACAGGTCCGGCTGACAGGTGCTGGGTGGAGAGTGCGGCCCCCGGGAGTTCGAACGTGTATTCGAAGATTTTTAGATTTAGTACGGGGCCGTGCAATGCTGTGTCACTGCCCACCCTGCCGGTGTCGCGCAGTATCTGCTCGGCACCATAGCGGCTGTGGCCACGCACGGCGCCCATGGCTGCCGCGGTTGTTGCGGCCATCTCCCCTAGGGAGAGATCCACCGGGAACGCCAGCCGCAGCGGCATCACGGCCACCACGGGCCCGGCCGCGCGCAGGGCAGCCGTGCCCATGCGTCCCATGAAGGGGATGCCCAGCACCACCTCGGCCGTGTTGCCCATCCGTGCCACGTAGGCGCCAATGGCTGTTGTGAGCACATCTGCCCAGCTGACCCTGTGCGTGGCGGCGATGCGGGAGAGTTTGGCAGTCAAGGCGGCGTCGAGGCGGATCTCGCTGCGCCTGGCCGGTCCTGCCGCAGCTGTCAGGGATTCTGGCACTGCCAGAGTGGTTGCCGGTGGCAGCTCGGCGCAGTACTCACGCCAGAAGGCGGCGTCCGCCTCCTGGGCCGCCGAGCCACGGTAACTGGTCTCTGCCGCCACCACGTCAGCAAAGGAGGTGAAGGGTGACTCCGGTGGGGGCGCGCCGTGCAGCAAGGCCGTGTAGTGGGCGCTAATGTGCCGGGTGATGGCGCTGAAGCTGTACCCATCCACCAGAATGTGGTGGTAGCGCTGATACCAGTACCACCGGCTCTCCCCCACCCTCAACAACAGCTGCCTGTACAGGGGGGTTGTGCCGCTGAGTGAGACTTCCGTGGCGAGGTCAGCCGCCATCAGCTGGTGGGCGGCGGCCTGGCCCTCACCGCGCAGGTCAATGACGGCCAGGGGTTCCAGGCCTGAACCTTCCTGCCACTGCATGGGCGCACCCTGCACCTCGCCGAAGCGGAAGCCAAGGGTGTCCACGGCGGAAAGCCCGCGTTGCACTGCCTCGGCCAGCGCAACGGGATCGAGCGCGCCGTCGATCTGGGCATAGCGGGCCACGTTGTAGCTGCTGCTGTACTCGCCTTCGAGATGATGGGCGTACCAGATCCCCGGTTGCGCGCCGGCCAAGGGCAGCGTGGCGGGGGCATCCAGTGGGTGCTGGGCAAGGGTGGCGGACGACGGCGTGGCCATGGGGATTCCTATCGGTAAGGAGTGGGTTAGGACGCTGATGAGCGGCTGAACTTGCGCAGGCTCAACGGTCTGAGATCGCTCCAGTGCCGTTCAATGTACTCGGTACACCCGGTGCGGGAGTCGGGGCCGTAGATGGTGTGCCAGCCCATGGGCACGGGCACGAACTCAGGCCACAGGCTTTGCTGCTGCTCCAGATTGCTCAGGACCAAAAAGATGCCCTCGTCATGGTCAAAGGGGTTGCCTGACGCGCTCATGCGTTCGCCCCGGCGGCAGAGAGTTCCAGGGCCTTGGACCACTCGTGGACCGTGGCGGCGGCGGCCAACACCTCAAAGGATGCTTCCAACCCTTCCCCGCGCAGGGTTTCCACCAGGTCCATGATTCTGATGGAATCCAAGCCGAGTTCCAGCAAGTCGTCGTGGTCCCCGATGCTGGCCGCCTCCACATACAGCAGCTCCGCAACATGTGAACGCACCTGTTCGCTGATGTTCGCCACGGCGCTCGCGGCCGGCAGCTGTGCCCAGGCGTCAGCCAGAGACTGTGTTGACGTGACAACGCCGCAACGACCGGCGACCCATGCCAACGCTTGGTGGTGGTGTTCGGCGCTAAAGTCTGCCACGGCGTCGGCCACCAGGAACGGCTGGACGTCATTCATGAAGGCGTCAGCGGCGGACACCTGGCAGCCAATATGCGCGTAGACGCCTGTGATGATGAGCTGGTCGCGTCCTGCTGCGCGCAGCGTCTCGGCAAGGTCGGAGCGTTGGAAGGCCGAGTAGCGCCACTTGGTCAGCACCGTGTCCCCCGGCTCCGGTGCCAACGCGTCGATGATGCGGGCACCGTCCTCATTGGCACCGATGCCCGGACCCCAAAAGTCGTTCAGAAGGGCCCTGTCGGCGGGCTGCTGGTGGGCGGGTTGTGCCGTGTAGTAGACGGGAATGCCTAGTTCGCGGGCCAGCTGGACCAGCGCGGCAACGTTGGCCACCAGGGAGGCTGCTGGTTCCGTGTCCGCGCCGAACGGTCGCAGGAAGTGTTTTTGCATGTCATGGACCAACAGGGCGGACCGGCTGGGGTCGGCAACCCACGGAACAGTGGGCTGGGGCAGCTGCTCGGTGGTGGGCATGGGGTAGGCAATGCTGCGGGGAAGATCGTTGTGCATGGGAATCCTTTGATTGTTGGTGCAGGCGGGGGCCGGAGTGCCCCAAGGTGGTGCTCGAGCGGGTTTAGCCGGCCGGGGCCAGTTGCTCCCTTAAAGTGCGGCGCAGTTCGGCCCGGCTGTTCTTGCCAACACCTGTGACGGGGAACGCTGTCACGATGTGAACCCGGTCCGGGATTTTGTGGGCGGCCAGGCCCCGGCCCCGGATGAAAGCGTGAACATCTGCCCGGGAGGGCGGCGGACCGTCAGCCACAATGACGGCACAGGAGATTTCGCCCAGAAGCCTGTCCGGGACTGCCACGATGGCTGCATCGAAAATGTTGGGGTGCGCCAGCAGGTGGTCTTCAACCTCTTCGGCGGAGATCTTCTCCCCGCCCCTGTTGATCTGGTCCTTGCTGCGCCCCTCCACGACGAGGTGGCCGCTGGGCAGCTGGCGGGCGATGTCACCTGTGCGGTAGTAGCCGTCAGGGGTGAACGCAGTGGTGTTGTGTTCGGGGGCCTTGTAGTAGCCGCGAATGGTGTACGGCCCGCGGGTGAGCAGGTCACCTGCTTCCCCGTCGGCCACGGCCTTTCCGTCGCCGTCGACAATCAGCACCTGATCGGCCTCGCTCATGGGGCGGCCCTGGGTGGTGGCCACTGTCTGGGCGTCGTCGCCGGCCCGGGTGTAACAGACAAGACCCTCAGCCATGCCAAACACCTGTTGCAGCCGCACCCCCATCACTCGTTGGAGGGCCACGGCGGCCTCGGGCAGGAACTTGGCGCCGCCCACGGCAATGGTGTCCAAACTACTCAGTACGGCCTTGCTGTTTTGGGCCGCACGCGTCCAGGCCAACGCCAGGGGCGGAACCAGCGGCACGTGAGTGACCTGTTCGTGCTCAATGAGGGCAAACGAAGGCTCCGGGGCGCCATGGGCCGCCAGCACCACCCGCCCACCAGCCAGCAAGGCGCCAAGGAACCCCGGTGAACTCATGGGGAAATTGTGCGCGGCCGGCAACACCAGCAAGAGCACAGTGTCCTGCGTGAACTGGCACACCTCAACGCTTTGCCGCACCGAATACAGGTAGTCGTCATGACTGCGCGGAATGAGCTTGGGCGTGCCCGTGGTTCCCCCGGACAACTGCAAGAACGCCAACTCCGAGGTGTCCACCCGCGGGGCCAGGTGAGGGCTGGTGCCACCGAGCCGGGCCAGCTGCGCCAACTCCAGCTGCGAGACTCCCGGGGCGCCGTCGACAATGACCATCAGGCCCCCGGGAATGCCCTGCGCCAACGCTGCCGCCATCTCCCGGTAGTCAAAACCGTCATGAACGGCCGGGCCAATGTAGGCCACCGGATCCGCCTGCGCGGCAATGGCTGAGAGTTCACTGATCCTGTGGGCCGGCAACAGGTACACGGGGACGGCTCCTGCCCGCATCAGCGCAAGGGCCGTGACCACAAAGGACACCCGGTTGGGCAGTTGCAACAACACCCTGTCCCCTTGGCGAATCCCCGCAGCCGCAAGCCCCGCGGCCAACTGGGCAACCCGCAGTTCCAGCTCCGCATAGCTGACACGCTCGGCGGCATCCACCAGCGCAATGGCATGGGGTCGCTGCACGGCATGGCCGGCAGCGATGGCGTCCAGGCGCTCGCCGGTCCAGTAGCCCTGCTGGCGGTAGTAGTCGGCGTGCTCTTGCGGCCACGCCACAGTTCCCGGTGTCCTCATGCCTGGCACACTCCCAAACCGGCCAGGATGGTGCGGAACTTCGCCTCAGTTTCGGCAAACTCCAACTCCGGAACACTGCCGGGAACAATCCCAGCCCCGGCGTGGACGCGTATCTCTTCATTGGACACGTCGGCGCAACGAATGCTCACGGCCCATTCGCCGTCCCCCGCTGCGTCCATCCACCCCACAGCCCCGGCATAGAAGCCCCTGTTGCTTTCCTCCAGTTCTTCGATCACCTCGCACGCCATCTGGGTTGGCCAACCGCACACAGCGGGTGTGGGGTGCAGGGCAAAGGCAAGATCCAGTGAGGTAGTTTCCGGATCCTTGAGCCGGCCGGCAATTTTGCTGGAGAGGTGCCACATGGATCCCGTGCGCACCAATTCCGGTGCGGCTGGCACCTGCAGGTTCTTACACAGCGGGGTGAGCACCTCCGCCACCATGTCAACCACAATGGCGTGTTCGCGCAGGTCCTTGGCAGATTCCAACAGCTTCCTGGCGTTGGCCATATCCACCACCGGGTCCGCACAGCGGGGAACGGACCCGGCCAGGGGGTTGCTCAGCGCCATGGTCCCGGTGCGGCGGATCAGCAGTTCCGGGCTGGCCCCCACCAGGGTCCTGCCGTGCGGCAACGGTGCGGCAAAGACGTAGGCGGACGGGTTCTGCCGAATCAGCCGGCCCAGCAGTTCATTCATGTCCAGGGGCTCCGGCAGGGTGGTGCTGCGTGAACGGGCTAAGACCACTTTTTGCAAACCATCGGCAGTGAACTTGGTCAGCGCCTTGGCCACGGCATCCGTGTAGTGGGGGTCGGGTGCATTGAGCGTCATGGCCGGGCCGGCCGCAAACCCGGCACCCGCAACGCCGGTGGCGGCAAGTCGCGGGCCGCGCAGTGTGGAGTCCATGACAACAAACTCGCCGTTTTGGCCCGGCGCGAACGGAAGGACCCCCGCAATGGCCGAGCGTTGCTGCGATGCTGCGAAGAAATCGGAAAGGACTTGGTGGCTGTTGTGGGCACCCATCCGCAGCCGGCTGCCGCCACGGCCCAGGACGCTGCCGGCGGTACCGGACATGAGGAAATCGCCTTGTCGGTACTCGGCGAGCGGGTCACGGAGCCAGTCGGCGGCCGGGATTGAATATTCTGCTTCTTGCACAGTCATGAACTGCCTTTCATTAAAAGTTGTGCCGCGTCACGCACGCAGCGTTGCGCCGCCGTCAACGTAAATGTCTTGCATGGTGATGTGCCGGGCCTGCTCCGAGAGCAGGAACACCGCCGTGTTGGCAATGTCTTCGGGTTGGGCCATCCGGCCCAGGGGGATGCCCACCCGAAACTGGGCCAGGTCGCCGTCGAGCACTGATTGTTCACCGGCGTCAGGATCATCCCCCCAAAAGTCCCGTTGCATGGCGGTGTTGGTGGAGCCCGGGCACACAGTGTTGGCACGGATGCCGTGTGGGGCCAGCTCCAGGCCAACACACCTCAGCAAGGCGGCGGCTGCTGCCTTGGACGCCGAATAGATGGGCATGGAGGCCCTGGGCACCCCTGCGGCGTTGGAGCCAATCAGCACCATGGCCCTGTTGGGTGCGGCGCTGTCGCGCAGCAGCCGTGCCGCCGCCGTGACTATCAGGAATGTGCCGTCAGCATTGACGGCCATGGTGCGCCGCCAGACATCGATGCCCGCGTTCAATGCCGATCCCGTGGCGAGCACACCCGCCGCATGGATCAACGCCCCCAACGGTTCGCGGCGTTCGGCAATGAGTGAGAACAAAAGATCCACGGATGCCGGATCGCTCACGTCCGTGGGAACGGCAATCACGTGCCGGCCAGTCAGCTCCTTGGTCAAGGCAGCAAGGCCCGCAACATCCGTATCGGCCAGCACCAGCACATCCGCCGGGCTGTTGCGCTGGTGGATTGCCTGGGCGCAGGCCCGCCCAATGCCGCTGGCTGCCCCTGTCACGAGCACTACTTTCGGGGACTCCATGGTGTTGGCCTCGCTGACGTTTTTTTGATGCCCCTGTTTGGGGAAAGTGAACAGAAGAGAGCATAGCCTTACCTAAGTTCTTTAAGTCATATTTTAATGACGTTATTTATTTTTCCGGTCCTTGACAGCCGCGGCCGGCAGGCGATAACGCGCCCGCCGGCCACCCAGCCCTGACCCTCAACCTCCAATGGCCGTGTGCGTGCCGGGTTCTAGGGGTTCTCGGACCCAAGGGGGCCCGCGCGCTGCCGAGCGCCCCTGCTGGTCCGCGCCGCACCCCGCGGTCACCGGGACGCCGATAGTCACCTTTCTGGCGCTTGATTGTGAAACATCTCACTTTTGTCAGCTGTGGCGCAGGTCCGGACCCACTTGGACGTCCCGCGCAATCTGCACCAACGGGCATCGGTTCTTAGGTTAGGCTTACCAATGCAAACCCACTGGGGCGCCGCAGGTTGGCCGTCCCCCGTCACCCATGAAACGAGAATGACCATGATGTCCCCTGCCGGATGCGGCGCTTAGAGGTGTTTCAAAGCCGACGCCCCCGCTCCTCAAGCACGGTGGCCTGGAGTGTGAGCATGTCCTTGCTGCTTCTCTTGAGCCTTGTCAGCCTGTCCACGGGCAGCCGCGCGATCGCGCTGACCGATACCTGGAATGCCATCACAGCTTTCAACCCGGCCGAGAGCACCCACCTGCTGGTCCTTGAGTTGCGGCTGCCGCGAACTATTTTGGCCATCACTGTGGGCGCTGCCTTGGCCCTGGCCGGTGCCCTGATGCAGGCATTGACCCGGAACCCGTTGGCGGAGCCCGGCATCTTGGGCATCAACGCCGGCGCGGCGGCGGCTGTTGCCGTGGGGCTGGCGTTCTTTGGTGCCACGTCCCCGGCGCAGTACATGTGGTTTGGTTTTGCCGGGGCGGCTGCGGCCTCTCTGCTGGTCTATGCGCTGGGACGGGCCCACGACGCCGGCAACAACCCCATCCGGCTGGTCCTGGCCGGGGCCGGGCTGAGCGTCATGCTGGGATCGTTCACCAGCATCGTCATCATTGCCGGCGATTCACAACGCCTGCGCAACTTTGTCAATTGGGCCAGCGGATCTCTTCAGGGCCGGGGCTACGATGTGGTGCCCTGGGTGTTGGGTGCCTGCGTGGTGGCCATCATCATGGGCCTCACCACGGCGAGGAGTCTTGATTCACTTTCACTGGGTAACGATTTAGGCAACGCCCTGGGCGTGAAAATGCGCACCACCTGGCTGCTCGGCACCGGAGCCATCCTGCTGTTGGCCGGGGCAGCAACAGCCGCCGCAGGCCCCATCGGTTTCCTCGGGTTGGCGGCGCCCCACATGGCACGCATGATGGTGGGACCCAACCACAGCAAGCTGCTGCCCTTCTCCATGGTTCTGGGCGCGCTCCTGTTGCTGATTGCAGATATTGTGGGTCGCCTCATCGCCCAACCCGGAGAATTGAGCGCCGGCGTCATGAGCGCGGTTATTGGGGCGCCGGTGTTCATTACCCTGGCCCGACGACGACAGCTGGTGCAGCTGTGAGCACGAACAAGACAGAGCTGCCCGGCACCACAGGCTGTGAGGGCACCACCCGTTCGGCACGCAGCTGGCTTCCGCCGCGGCCGTGGCGCAACCGCACGGTGGCTGCGGGTCTCGCCATCGCAGCCGTCACAGCCGTTTTGGGGCTCGTTTCAATGCAGACAGGCACCATCTCCTTTTCCTTCTCCGAGGTGATGGCTGCCGTGTTCGGGTTTTCGGAGAATCCCAAGGCCACCATGGTCATTGGGCGCATCCGGCTCCCGCGCACGGTGACCGCCATTGGTGTGGGGCTCTGTCTGGGGGCTGCCGGGGCCACCTTCCAGTCCATCTCCCGCAACGCCCTGGGCTCCCCCGACATCATTGGGTTCACCACGGGAGCGGCCACGGGCGCGGTGGCCCAGATCACAATCTTTAACGCCGGCCCCGCCGCCACCGCCTTGGCAGCCATCGCCGGTGGTTTTCTCGCCGCAGCCGTGGTGTACCTGCTCTCGGTGCGCGGCGGCGTCAGCGGCGGCTATCGTCTGGTGCTTGTTGGCATAGGTGTTGGCGCACTTCTGTCAGCGGTGAACACCGTCCTGCTCAGCAAGGGCAATGAGGACCTGGCTGCCCAGGCACAACTGTGGCTGTCGGGCTCGCTGGCCGGCCGAAGCTGGGATCACGCCATCCCGGTGATGCTGGCAGTTACCCTTTTGTTGCCGGTGCTGCTGACCCAGGGACGCAGTCTTGAACTCTTGGAAATGGGCGACGACGTGGCCCGCGCCTTGGGCGTCCGGGTGGAGGCGAGCCGGCTGACCTCCATGGCCGCCGCCGTCGGACTGACAGCAATAGCCACAGCCGCTGTGGGGCCCATAGCCTTCGTGGCATTGGCTGCCCCGCAACTCGCTGCCCGTTTGACCCGTTCCGTGCATGTCCCGCTGGGCACCGGTGCGCTGATGGGCGCCGCGCTGCTGGTGGCCTGTGATCTGCTCACCCAACGCTTGCCGCTGCAGGCCAACGTCCCTATTGGGCTGATGACGGGGCTGGTGGGCGGTTGTTACCTGCTCTGGCTGGTCACCCGGAGCAAAAACATCTAATGCCTTCAACGACCAAACCCTCTCTGATGGGAGAATCCACGTGAAAACATCCACCACCGCGCCACGGCCTGGCCCAGGGCAACCCCCCGGCGATGTGCTGTCCGGGCGGGGCTTGGACCTTGGCTACGACGGACGCCAAATCTCCACAGGACTGGACGTGGTGATCCCGCCTGGCTCCTTCACAGCCATCATTGGACCCAATGCGTGCGGAAAATCCACGCTGCTGCGGGCCTTGTCGCGACTCCTGAAGCCAACGTCCGGTGAGGTACAGCTGGAAGGCCGGGACATTCACAGTTATAGGACCCGTGATGTTGCCCGCCGGCTGGCCCTGCTCCCGCAGCATTCGTCGGCCCCGGACGGTATTACTGTTGCCGATCTGGTGGCGCGCGGACGTTTCCCCCATCAGGGTTTGTTGCGCCACTGGTCCGAGGATGACAAGGCAAAGGTTGCCGACGCCATGGCCGCCACCGGTGTCACGGATCTGGCGGAGCGCGCCGTGGGAGAACTGTCCGGCGGGCAGCGTCAACGGGTGTGGCTGGCTTTGGCCCTTGCCCAGGACACGCCGGTGCTGTTGCTTGATGAGCCGACGACGTTTCTGGACATAGCCCATCAGTTGGACGTGTTGCGGCTGTGCAGACGGCTGCACCGCACCGGTGACTACACGCTGGTGACGGTTTTGCATGACCTGGCCTTGGCGTTTCGTTTCGCCGACCACGTGATCGCCATGAAGGACGGCAAGATTGTGGCACAGGGGCCGCCCAGTGAAATCGCAACACCGGAGGTGATGCGCCTCGTGTACGGCATTGAGTCGGTGGTCATCCGGGATCCGGCCACGGGCGGGCCGTTGGTGGTGCCGCTGGAGCCAGACGATGAGGCTGAAGCACGCGGCCTGGTGCAGCAGGCGCCGGTGACGGTGTGAGCGGGGTAGCTGCCCTTGCCGGCGCCCAAGATTTCCCGGCGCCGAAGGTCCCCGTGGCCTGCCCCGCCCCCGCAGTGACAGTGCTGAGGGGGCAATTCGCCGCCCACTGGGAATCTCTGGACGCTGACGCGAAAGCGCATCTGTTGAACACTCCCGCTAGCGGAGGCATACCTCGGGTCGCCCCCTCCCCCGACGGCGATCCGTCCCACCGGGCTGTGACCTTCCTGCACCGTGATGCCAGCGCCACGGCCGTGATTCTCTCGGCGAATGCGCTTGTTGACCATCAAAACGTGGAAGCAAGCGAGTTCGAGCACGTCCACGATTCCGGCCTGTGGGCGCTGACGTTGCTCATGCCGGCAGATTGGGAATGTGGCTACCGGATCACCGTGCACCACGGTTCCGGGCCGGCGCCCTGGCGCGCAGGCCCGGACCGCCGGAGCATTCGCATGGCAGCCGACGCCGGCGGGCCGGACCCCTTGAACCCGGTGCAGGGTGCCGGCATGAACGGCGGCGCGCTTTCGGTGCTGCGACTGCCCGGGGCACCAGCCACGCCGTGGCTGGCCCCTGCCACACCCAACAGATCAGCCGAAAGCCCCATCTTGGGCGGGACACGGACGCCCCAGCACACTGGCCCGGCAGGCACCCAGGCCTCGCCGGGGCTGGCCGAACTATCCATTGTCGATTCACTGTCCGGGCGCTTGCGGACAGTGTGGTTGTACTCCCCGCCACCCGGAACCTCCGACGGCGACACCCCCCTGTTGCTGCTGCACGACGGGCAGGTGTGGGCGAAGTACCTCAATCTCAAGGCGACGCTAGATACGGCGATCAGCACCGGCGTCGTACCTGCCTTGCATGTGGCCATGATTGACTCCCTGGACTCAGACACCAGGTCCGAAGAGCTCGGCGGGCCCACAGGAACCGTGGACTTTGTGGCCAATGACCTGGTGCCGCTGCTGCGGGCGCGGCTGCCTGTCCGTGCCGATGCCAACGCCACCCTGGTGTCGGGGGCCAGTTACGGCGGTCTTGCTGCGCTGTGGCAGGTGGCCAGGCACCCCCACCTGGTGGGTGTGGCGTTGGCGCAGTCCCCGTCACTGTGGCGCTACGACCTTGGGCAGCCGTTGGAAAAGGTGCGGGATCAGGTGGTGTTGCGCCTGCAGGCGGGCATCTATGAGGCAGATATTCACCAGACGTCCCAGCAGCTCTTCGACCATTTGGCGGCACTGGGAGCAGACATTAGCCTCAGCTCGGTCACTGGCGGGCATGACTGGAGCTGGTGGAACCCGTGGCTCATCCACGGCTTGCAAGAGCTGCTGGGTCCGGGGTCGCCCCGCTAACGCTTTTGGGTGGCCAGATACGGTGGGTGTTTTCTGCCAAGGATGAACCATCCCAGGGGTCCGAGGAACGGGAACGCGAACATCACCAGGAGGAGACCGGCGCCGATCAGGCCGATGGCTAGCGACATAGAGAGCCCAGTTCGGTGGTGTCAACTACTGCCGGGATGAGGCTTGCAAGCTGATTGTTCAAAAAGGGGCCCTAGCTTTCTTTCTCGAATGCCGGTGTCGTACTCGCGCAGGTCACCGGTTGGCCCGCGGGGGCAGCGGCTGTTGCGATCTCCTTGGTGCCGTCCAGGAGGATGCGGCAGCTCGCGGTCGACCCGGGCCCCGGGGTGGCCGCTACCGAACTTTTCTTGGTGGCTGTGACCAGAGCCGTGGCGCTCCATTGAGCCTTGCCGGGCGCATCGATCAAGTTAGTTGTCGCAACAGTGCCCTTCTCCACGGTTGAAGAGTCCTCACCTCTCGAGGGGGCTTCGTCATAGGAAACGGAGCCGAGGCTATTCAGCTCACCGCCAGCCACTGTGACCTCGTAGCTCACCGACCACGCATCACTCGTTTGTTTTTCAACGAACGAGCAGCCGCTCATAGCGGTCACCGCAAGGGTGCCAGCGATCATGGTCGCCAAGATTCTCGTTCTTTGCCGTGAAAGGGGAAAGCCGTTAATAGTGTTCATAGTCATCATCTTCACAGGACCGGTACCCTAAATCGTCAGGCCCAGGTGGGAACTGCGGAGCGTTCGCGTCTGCCCCGCCAGAGGATCCAACTAGCCAGTGGATCATCACGGCCGCTCGTTGCATTTGCCCTGTTTCCGTCCTGAAAGGTGGAAGGGAAACACGTCCTTGCAGTGGTTAGCGAAGTTGGGTGTGCAGTGTTTGGGAGTACTCAACAAGGTCGAGCATTGGTACTGCAACGCACCCGTACATGATGGCGAAGAAGATCGAGTGGACGACGACGAACAAGGCACAGTCCTTGAGCTTGCCGGTCTGCAGAAAGTACGTGGCAATCTTGTGCCCCATGGACCGAGGATGACGGATGTCCCAACTGTTGAATCGAAGGTACCGCCCCAGGTAGATCCCGAAGCTAACCAACACCATGATCGCACCCGAGAATGCGATTGCCAGGGGCTGACGCAGACCACTCATCTCCTGGAAAACCATCGTCATGAAGAGGAGATTGACGATGAGTAAATTGACGAGCAGATTCAACACCCCCGACATCACCAACGTCAGCACACTGAGGATGTCATACCACAGGGGAACTTTTTCGTCTTCCGCCCGGTGGTTAAGATTCAACTCCGTGATCAAGTATGCGGAATTTGGCAGGGCAAGTAGCCATGCCAAGAAACCAACGATCAGAATAATCCACGTGACGACGGACAGCCCCGACACCACCATTGACATCATGAGCATCAAGGAGGCGGCACCAAGGATCAAAACGGGCAAGATGGACAACCAGATGTTGAGCAGCATCGGCCGGTAGATCGGTTGCTTGTAGAGCCCCGCTCGCAGGATCACTAACAGTGCGGCGTATACGTTCATGCTGACGACGAAAATACCAAGCGTCATAAATCCCAAAACAATCTCCTGCTCGTCGCGTGCTCCGCGTTGCGTGTGCTGGGGCCGCCCGGAGCCTCGTTCACGGGAGACTCCTCGACCCCGTTATCTTTTTGATAGTCCCTATAAAGAGGATCATAGGGATTGTCGGCCGACCAATCTCGGCATGGTGTCTTTCCCCTGTCTAACCAATGATCCGGGTGTTGCCACCGAGATTGGGATGGTAGCGAGGTGATTGCTGATTAGGGGCGCGGCGCCAAACATGGACGCCTGTCATGACGTGGATGTAAGACTTTGCTACCGACGGTTGGTCGGCCTTGAACAAGAACTAGTTCAAAGGCGCACTAGCCATGATCACTGATGACATCCAGATATTCCTGGGCCGCGACGTCGGCAAAACCGACCACCATGGTCGTCCCGCATTCTCTTACTCCCACAGATCTCGTCGTTGTGAGAATATCTGCTGGTGGTCAGTATTTCGAGACGGGGCGGGTCCGTGTCGTTCCGGGAACTGGTGGCGTCTCGGGTTACGAGCCAACCTGTCTCACGATCGACCGTTTTTGACTTTTCCTGCCTGAGGCAGCCAGGCCAAGGGTCCTGCGACAGGAAAGCGACGGTTGACTGGGCGTGCAGGGTGGCGCGCCGTGAAGGCGACAGCTAGAGCCACTGAATAACTTGACATTGCTGTACAGTTGGCGGTATCAGCGCTTGGGGGGCTTGTGGATACCTGGGAGGGTCCGTTTGGCAAACCGGGCAAGTAAAACAACTACTTCGGTTCCAAGACAGGTCTCAGTCATGAAAACTCCTTCTTCGCGTACGCGTAAGATCGCCATGTTCGGCGCCGCCCCGCTGGCTGTCCTGATTGCCGGCGGAATGGTCTGGCAAGGATCCCAGGCTGCCTTCACGGCATCTACCCGCAACTCCGGCAGCTCCTGGAGCACGGGTAACGTAACCCTCACCGACGATGACCTAGGTGCAGCCGCCTTCACGGTGGAGAACATCGTCCCCGGCCAGACCGGCCAGAAGTGCATCGTCGTCACGTCCCATTCCGACGTCCCCGGCGAGGTCAGGGTCTACACTCAAAACCTGACCACCTCCAAGAGCCTAGAGAACCGGATCTTCTTCGACCTTGAGCGGGGCACGGGCGGGTCCTTCAATGACTGCACCGGCTTCAAGTCTGTCGCCAATACAGTCCCGGAAATGTCCCTCGCCGCACTGTCCACGGTAAACCACGATTTCACCACCGGTGGCGCCCCCTGGCAGACGGCTGGCACGCCGGGCGAAACCCAAAGTTACCGCGGGACCTGGCGGTTCGACACCACCGGTTTAAGTCAGGACGCAATCAACGCCCTGCAGGGTGCCCGCGTCGGCATAGACCTCGTGTGGGAACTCCAGTCCGACGCCACCCCCACACTGCCGTAGCCGGGAGGCCACGGCAGATCTAAGCTGTGAACCGGGAGGAACCCGGGTCTGCCCGGAATCCCTCCCGGTGGTACCCGCTGTTATCCGCAGACGGCTGGGCGCTCTTTCTGGCGTCCCTTGCATCGCGGCTGTATCTCGGGGTCCTGTTGAGCCTTGCCCTGTTTGCGGTGCTGCCTGCTGTGCTGGGCTGGCACGGCACCGTGGTGCAGAGCGGGTCCATGGAACCGCACATCAGCCCCGGCGACGTTGTCCTCGCGGCGGGGTTCGACGCCACCCACCAGGTCCCGATGGGCGGCGTCGTGGAGTTCACCAGCCCGGCCGAGGCCGAACCGGGCGGAGTGGAAAAGACGAGGCTGCACAGGATTGTGGCCGAAAACCCGGATGGCACCCTTGTGACAGCCGGGGACGCCAACGTCGAGGTGGACAGCACCCCGCTCAAGCGCGGGCAGATCACCGGCCAAGCCAGGCTCCTGATTCCCGGGGTGGGGCTCCCCGGTCTCTGGCTGGGCACCGGAAACTTCCCCGCGTTGGCGTGGTGGAGCGTGCTGACGCTGCTCGCCATCGCCGTGGCCGTGTTCGGCGCACGCCCCTCTAAAGACTCCGAAAATGCAGACGACGCAGACAGCCATGGAGCAGGGGACGATGGCGGACCACCTGCACCCGATGCCCACCCCCGGCGCTGGAAGGCAAGTGCCGCCGTCGGCATCGTTGCGGCCCTGACTGTCATGGTGTTGGCCACCTCCACATCGTTCTCCTTAGCGGCTTTTACGGCCACCACAACCAACGCCGGCAACACCTTCGGCACAGCTGCGGACTGGACGCCGCCAACGGTCACCATGACCAGCCCCGGGACCACGGTCCGGGCAAGTGTCACACTGACCGCGGAAGCCGGCGATGCCGAAACAGGCATTCGCAGCGTGGCCATTCAATACCTGCCACCCAACGGCGCGTGGACCACAGTGTGCACGCGGCTGGCTGAGCCCTATTCGTGCCCGTGGAACACCCAGGCCTTGCCGGATGGCGGGTACAGCCTCCGGGCCATCGCTACCGATAACTCCGGCCTCGCCACCACCTCAACCACCATCCAAACCACGGTGGCCAACACCTTCGCAGTGGTCCTGAACACCCCCGGCGAGATCGTGCGCGGCAACGTGAATATCGCCACCACGCTGTATAATCCGGGCAGCACGGCCTACACTGTCCGGGCGGAATACTCCGTGGCGGGGGCCAACAAGTGGAACACGCTTTGCCAGAACTTGACCGCCCCTTACCAATGCACCTGGCCCACCGGCACCTTCGCCAACGATTTCTACGATCTCCGCGCCGTTGCCGTCTCCGGGGCCACTTCCACCTACTCGGAAACCATCACCGACGTGCTCGTGGACAACTTGGCACCCACGGTGACCATGAGCGATCCCGGCTCACCGTTGCGGGGCGTCAGCACCTTCACCGCTGTCGCCGCGGACGCACACTCGGGCATCAACCTGGTGCAGATCCAGTACGCCCGCACAGGCGCCGGCACCTGGGCTCCGCTCTGCACGGTCACTGAGTCGCCCTATTCCTGTCGGTTCGACACCACAGCCCTTACCAGCGCCTCCTACAGTTTCCGGGCGATCACCACGGATCAGGCTGGCAACAGCACAACTTCGGCCCCAGTCGCCAACAGGGTAGTGGATAACACCGTGTCCTCGGTGTCGGTGGAGGATCCTGGTGCCTACCTGTCGGGTAGCGCAACCCTTACGGCGGTAGCGAACTCGACTGCGGGCGTGGGCAGTGTGCGGATCCAGTCATCGCCCGCCGGGACGAACAACTGGACCACGCAGTGCACCCGGGCCGGGACACCGTACGTGTGCGATTGGGACACGAGAACCGTGGCGGACGGGCTGTACGACTTCCGTGCCGTCCTGACCGACGGTGCAGGCAAGGAAACGATCTCTACTCTCGTGACGGGGCGGCGCGTAGACAACAGCCCCCTGCGAGGCGCAGACATCCAAGCCTCCAACGGCACCGGAATCCTGGGCCAGTTCGACGCCGGCGACACCGTGAACTTCACCTACAGCCAGCAGATCAACCTGGCATCCCTCACCCCGGGATGGGCCGGCACCGCCCTACCGGTGACGGTCCGGCTGCGCGACGGAAACGTCCAAGGCCTGGGCACAGGCAGCAGCGGGGACACCGTGGACATCCAACGGCCAGGCAGCACAGTGAACCTAGGCTCAATCAACACAAAGGGCAACTTCGCCAAGACCAGAAAAACCATCACCTTCAACGCCACCATGACAGCCACCATGGTGACCATTGCCGGGGTCCCCAAAACCGTGGTCACCGTGACGCTGGGCACCCCCATCAGCGGGATCGGCAGCCTCCGCACCTCCAGCACAGCTGCCGCGATGGTGTGGACACCGACCTCGTCCGTCACCAACACCTCCGGCACCGCCTGCTCCCTCGCACCGGCAACCGAAACCGGCGCACTAGACAAGGATTTCTAACCAAGACGAATGCCTGGGCCTCCGAGTCGTGCCATGGATCCGGTCCCTCGGGCGCAAGCCTCCAACCATGGACGGTGGAGTGAGACCTTGCCTGGCGGCCGGTTGAGGTGTACTTCAAACTGACGGCTGACGACATCTTCCCAGTTCCCGATCCTAATCGTGAATTCCGTAGCTACCCTCCCCCCCAGGCCCGAGCCTAGCTGTAGAGAGTGCCACTGTGGAGATGGAGCGCCTCAATGTGGCACGACCCTTCCGGCTCAAACGCTAGAATTCCTGAGGAGATAATTTTTGAGAGATGATTCGGGACCTTGCGCGGCAAGCAACGCAAGGTCCCGTCGGAAATTTTGATGTTTCTCATTTTTGAAACTATTTCAGAAGTTAGCGCTCGTTCAGCAGCTCATTAAGTAACAGTGATTTTTGAACCCTGAGAACTCCAAGCATCTCTTCGTCGGTAATTCCAGAACTCTTCCTGAAACTCCAGCTGACCTCGCCATCCCCGTCGGTTACCTTTAGTAGTAGGAATAACTCTCGGGCTGTTTCGTCAACATCGATTGGATTGAATTTAAGATCTCCCAAAATTTCAGCAGCCGGAACCTTTTCCTCATCATCGTCGCTCACTCTGAGGTCTCCCATTCTCCTAGTAGTCTGCGTTCAAAGTATGCCTCTTGAACACAAAGCGCGCCTAGCAGCTCTTCTCGATTGGGTCCAGGAGTGGATCGGTACCCCCATGAGTATTCGCCATCACTATCCTTGAACTTGTAGAGAGCGAACGCCTGAGTTGGAGCTAGGTCCGCGTCGATTGGATATAAGTAAATTCCAGGAAACATTTCTGCAGCTTCTACCCAATCAATCGATACGTTGTTCAATTCCGGCATATTCGAATTATCCTTGGTATGGCCTGTTTTTGTCACCTTTTTCTCCTCCTTTTCTATCAGTGTTTTTGGGGTGGCTTGTGAATTCGTCAAAAATCCAGCGCTAGGCCTACGCGGTGTCCGGTATCGATCCAGAGCTTGCCACCTTGGCGCCGCTGATCGGCGGCACCATCAACACAAAAACCATCACCGCACACTGGGACGAGATCCTCCGACTAGCCGCATCCATCAAGACCGGCACCGTGACGGCATCCTTGATGATGCGCAAGCTTGGCGCCTACCCACGCCAAAACGGACTCGCCACCGCGCTGCGGGAACTGGGCAAACTGGAACGAACACTCTTCCTGCTGGACTGGCTCCAAGATCCCGACCTGCGCCGCAAGGTCACGGCCGGACTGAACAAGGGGGAAGCACGGAACACCCTGGCCCGAGCCGTATTCTTCAATCGTCTGGGAGAGATCCGCGACCGGTCCTTCGAGCAACAGCGCTACCGGGCCTCGGGGCTGAATCTTCTCACCGCGGCCATCGTTCTCTGGAACACGGTCTACCTCGACCGCACCATCACCACCTTGAATCAGGAAGGCAACACCACGGACCCTGAGCTGCTACGGTTCCTCTCACCCTTGGGATGGGAACACATCAACCTCACCGGCGACTACGCCTGGCCACGCAACAACCAGATCAAGCCCGGCAAGTACAGGCCACTACGGCGTACGTCAAAACCTTAGCGTTGGATATTTCACTTTTTCACAAGCCACCCTGTACCGCCTAGGGAGCCGTGCGTCCGCGACGATTCTTGCGCGGCGCCTGCAGCCACGGGCGCAGCAGGCGTGTGCTCAGCGGCAGGAACAGGTACGTCATGATGGGCGTCAAAAGACAGACGTTAAGCAGCACAGCCAAGACCAGCGGCCACTGGCCGGTGACCGGGTGGAGCAAGAAGTTGGACAGGAGGCTCAGCGGGAAGAATGGCAAGAAAATGCTCACGGCCTGCTTCCACCGGGGCGGCACCACGGTTTCGGCGACACTGATGGACACATCCCCCGGCTGATCGAACCAGCCTTCAATGCCCGTCCGGTGTTCCACCCGGGTCATCTGCATCAGCCCGCCGGCGCTGTCAATCCACCACCGGCGCTCGTTGGAATCGTCCCAGTCCCGCAGCGAAAGTACGTCGGAGAACCGGTACATGACATGCCATTCATCCGAGTGCGGCCCTGTCCTCACCCAGCCGGAACCAAGGTAGCCGGGCCACTCGCGCGCCAACTCCTGGCCGGCATGCGCCCACGCGGCAAATTGGCGGTGGTACCCGGACTGAACCGTGCGGGCAATGGAAACTGTAACGGGTTGAAGATCTGACACCGAGCAATTCTAAGGGCAAATCGCAAGAGCCATCCGCCATGCGGACTTCCCTATGAGCAAAGACACTTTCATCCACAACGGCGCGACCGGCGTTCGCGCGCCAGCGCCAGACCTCTGATCCCCGGGGCGCACATCACGGGGTGTGATGCTTATTGGCTCCGTGCGTTGCAATGAGTCCCAGAATCACCGTCACAACAACAATGACACCAATGGCCAAAGCCAGTCCCATCATGTCCATGACCCACCATTTCCTTAGTCCGTTGCCGGCAACCGGCCGGCAGGCAAACAGGCCCAGGGCTTTCCTGGTTGACGTTCACCTCCTTCCATCATGCACCCGCTCGGGCCGCACCACTAGGGCAACGGGTTCACCTTTTCTGCCCTCCTAGCTAGACGGCATAACCGCCGGCCCTTTCGCCTCGCGCAGCAATCCAGCGCGAGGTCTCCTCGAGTCCGGCGCGCAGCGATACCGTGGGTTCCCACCCTGTGAGCTGCTTCGCCAAGGAATTATCGGAGAGCAGCCGCTCCACTTCGCTGCCGGCCGGGCGCAGGCGTTGGGGATCGGTGACGATCGTGGCTTCCTGACCCGAAATTTCCATCAGCAGCCCCAACAGCTCACCAATGGATATCTCGCTGCCTGTGCCAAGATTGATGGCCCGTCCAAGGGCGGAATCGGAGGCACCGATGGCCATGAAACCGCGCGCGGTGTCCGTCGCGTAGGTGAAGTCACGGGTTGGGGTCAATGAACCGACCTTGATTTCCGTGGCACCGCCATGAAGCTGTTGGAGAATGGCGGGAATGACTGCCCGGGCGGACTGTCTGGGCCCATAGGTGTTGAAGGGCCGGCAGATGGCCACGGGCTGGTCAAAGCTGTGCCAGTAAGACAGGGCAAGCATGTCCGCAGAGATCTTACTGGCCGAATACGGTGACTGCGGTTGCAGCGGATGACTCTCGCTGATGGGCGCGGTGAGTGCTGTTCCGTACACCTCCGACGTTGAGGTATGGACAAGCCGGGCGCCGAACCGGCGGCACGCGGCAAGGATGTTGTGCGTGCCCATCACGTTGGTTTGCACGTAGGAGTCCGGAGCCGCATAGCTATAGGGAATTCCGATGAGTGCCGCCAGATGGAACACAGTATCCACACCCTCCACGGCGTCGTAGACGCTGACCGGATCGCGCACATCGCCCGTCAACAGCTCCACTTGGGGGTGTGCGGCGTAGCCGGCCAAAAAGCCCTTTTCTGCATACGGTTTGTAGTGTGTCAATGCCCTGACGCGGCAGCCGGCCCGCACCAGCTCATCCACCAGCGTGGAGCCGATGAAGCCTTCAGCGCCTGTGACCAGGACCAACCGGCCGGACCAGTAGTTTGTTTCATTCATGGTTTGTACCTCTTAATGTGTTGTGGTTTGTGGTTGCCTGGTGGATGGTCCGCTGCCGGGCCAGGTCAATGGCCCACTGCGCCATTTCATCTGCCGCGTCGGCATGAACGGCGGAGCGGGCGGCCTGGGACATGCGCTCCAAACGCCCGGGCTGATTCAGCAGGGCGCCCAGTTCATCCGCCACACGTAGGCCCGTGAGTTCGGAATCTGTCACCATGACGGCCCCACCGGATTCGACCAGGACTTGGGCGTTGTGGCGTTGATGGTCTCCGGCTGCCAAGGGGTGCGGAACTAGCAAGGAAGGCAACCCCACGTGCGCCAGTTCCGCCACCGTGGCAGCTCCGGCCCGCCCAACCATGACGTCGGCAGCGGCATACACCAGGTCCATCCTGTCCAGATACTCCACAACTCGCGTGTTGTGGCCAGCGCTTAGTTCCGCGATCTGCCGGACGGCCTCGGGATAGTCCGCGGGCCCGGTCTTGATCAGCAGCACGACGTCGGATCGCTCCTGCCACAGCTGGGCCAGTTCAAGCGCGGCGAGGGTGAGCCTGCGGGCGCCTTGGCTGCCACCGTTGAAGACAATGAGCCGCTGGCCGGCCTCGATCCCCAGTTCCGCCAATGCCTGCTGCCGCAACGCGGCCCGATCCATGGCAACCACGGCAGGCATCAGCGGGACACCCACGTTGCGGATGCGCTTTCCCGCGGCGGGCAGATGCTTCCGGGCGGCCTCGAAGGCAATGCCGATGTTGGGGCTCAGCAGGGCAGACAGTTGGTTCGCCTTCCCCGAGCGGGCATTGGATTCATGGATGAGCCGCGGAATTCCGGCCAACCATGCCCCCACCATGGCTGGCGAACTGGGGTATCCGCCCATCCCGATGACCACATCCACCCGATCCCGGCGAAATGACCGGGCGCAGTCGATGCCAGCGCGCAGCAGATAGAGTGGTAGGGCAAAACGGCGCAAGCCCAGGGACGCTGCAAATGGAATCATGTTGCTGGTGGCCAGCTCATAGCCGTGACCGGGAACCAGCGTCTCCTCCAACCCCCGGCACGTGCCGGCAAAAGTGATGTGGGCGTCGGGGACGCGTTGCTGGATGGCGTGGGCGATGGCCAGACCAGGATAGATGTGTCCGCCGGTGCCACCGGCGCCGATCACCACGCGAAGCCCGGATGGTTTCTGGCCTGCCACAGGCACCGGCGTTTCATGGGAAGTTGTCATGGTGTGAGCATGGCAAGTGAATATGAGACGTTTCTTAATTTCAGTGCGCGGGCACCGGCTAAGCTCTGAAACTATGACAACCACTGACGACTACCGGATTTTGCTGGTTGACGATGACCCGGAGATACTGCTTTCTCTAGGAACGGCGCTGAGATTGGAAGGCTACAGCGTCGTCACAGCCTCCGATGGACAGGAGGGCCTGGCGGCGACCCTGCGCGAAAACCCTGATGCGCTGATAGTGGATGTGACCATGCCCGGGACTGACGGACTGACGCTGTGCCGCCAGTTGCGGGCAGCCGGGGACCGCGTCCCCATTCTCCTGCTGACGGCCCGGGTGAATGTGAACGAACGCGTGGCGGGACTTGACGCAGGTGCCGATGACTATCTGGGCAAACCGTTTGACTTGGATGAGCTGCTGGCCCGGTTGCGCGCCTTGGTCCGGCGCGCCTACCCGGAGGTGGTGGACGCCGCCAGCGTTGCCGATCTGGTCTTGGACCCTTCGAGCAGGAGCGCCACCCGGGGTGGCAGATACATTGAGTTCAGCCGCACCGAGTTCGCCCTGCTGCAGGTTCTGGTGGAACATGCCGGTCAGGCGCTGACACGGGCACAGATTTCGGCGGCGATTTGGGGCACAGACTTTGGCCCGGCGTCGAACGCTTTGGAAGTCTACGTCTCCTATCTCCGGCGCAAACTTGAGGCCGGCGGGGAACCCCGGCTCGTCCATACAGTTCGCGGCATCGGCTACAGGCTGGCTGAACAGTGACCCGCTCAGCGACGCGATTTACCCTGCGGACCCGGCTGGCCTTGAGCGTTGCCGTGGTCGTGGCCGTGGTGATCGTGTTCTTCACCAGCATCATCTACTTGCTGGTGGGTCACGAGATGCGGGCCGAACAGGACCTGTCGCTGCAGCGCGAAGCCACCCGCGTCACCCGCCTGGTGGAGGCACAAGCCGATTGGACGGCCAGCGGATACTGCGAAATTGTTGGCTCCCCTGCCTGCAGCCGAGTCATCGACAACACCGAACCCGTGGACACGGGCGGATCGGACCTGCCAGTCACCGATGCTGCCCTTGACGTCGCAGCAGGCGCCCGCAAGTCTTTCTACGCCGACACGGTGGTCAATGGTGCCGGTGTGCGCATGTTGGTGACACCCGTCAGCGCCGACAGGGCCCTGCTCATCGGAACGCCCACAGCACCCGTCGACAAAGCCATCGGCAGGCTCGGACTGGTCATTGTTGGGTTCACCGTCTTCGGTGTCCTGCTTGCTGGGATGAGCGGGTACGTGAGCGCCCGGATCGGGCTGCGTCCTGTGCAGCGACTAACGGAAGTGGCCGAACGGGTCGCCACAACCCGGGATGCCAGGCTGCGCATCGACGTCACCGGCTCGGATGAGCTGGCACGCTTAGCGTCCTCCATGAATACGATGTTGGGCGCGTTGGAAGCCGCCCAAGACGCGCAGCGGCAGCTGGTCGCTGATGCATCCCACGAGCTACGAACGCCGTTGACTAGTTTGCAGACGAACCTGGCACTGTTGGCCCGGGAGGAACTCGACGCGAACGCCCGGGCGGAGATTCAAGCCAGCGTCCGGCGCGAGATGGTGGGTATGACGGCACTGGTCAACGATCTTATTGAACTGGCCCACGGCGACGAGAATACGGCAAGCGATGATGTTGAAATGGTCGAGTTGCTGCGCTTCAGCCTCGACCGGGCCACCAAATTTTGGCCCAACGTCCGCTACCAGCTCGAAGTCAAGAACGACGCCGCCACGCCGTGGATAGTGCCTGGCGACGCTTCACGCTTGGCCCGCATGATCAACAATCTGCTGGACAACGCCGGGAAGTTCAGCCCTCCCGGAGGTACCGTCACCGTCTCTTTGTCCGCCGACGAAGAATCTTTGGAGCTCTCCGTCCAAGATCAGGGACCGGGTTTCAATGACAGTGAATTGGAGTTGGTCTTTGAACGCTTCTACCGGTCCACTACTGCCCGGGCGTTGCCGGGCTCCGGCCTTGGCCTGGCAATCGTGCGGCAAACAGCGCAGGCACACGGTGGCAATGTCAGCATCACCAACATCGCTCCGGGCGCCCGCGTCACGGTCCACCTGCCACTGGCCTAACTTCCGGTTCCCGGCCCCCAACGTGTCAATCGGGTGCGCCGTCCGGGGCGTGCAGGTGGGCCCGTCCGCCGTCGTGGTTGAAGATGGTGAGGATTTCCACGGGGCCGTCATGGGCGCCGATGAAGTGCGGGACCAGCGTGGAGAACTCGGCCACCTCGCCCGGGTGGACCAGGATTGTCCGCTCCCCCAGCTCCAGTCTGACAATCCCGGAGAGCACAGTGAACCAGTCCCGGCCGGCATGCACGCTGTGGTGTTCCGGGCCGCCGGGCCGTTCCGCCGTGATGCGCATCTTCGCCACGGTTTTGCCGTGCAGGCCGTCTTCGCTCGAAAGGATCCAGGCGGTCACCCCCTGGGTATGCCCGGCTTGGGGCCGGATCACCACGTCCTCATCGCCACCTGATTCAACGAGGGCATCCAAGGTGGTGCCCAGCGCCCGGGCGATCGGCACCAGCTGGTCGAGCGCGATTCTCCTGTGCCCGGTTTCGATCCGGCTCAGCGTTGAGGGACTGAGCAGGCAGCGGGCCGCCAGGTTCTCCAAGGACCAGCCGAGTGAGAGCCGAAGCCCGCGAATGCGTTGCCGGATGAGGCGGCCCACGTCCAGTTCTTGCGTCATGAGCAAAAGTGTATGCCACTGAGGCATGCCATCGATAGTGTGGAATCCATGACCACCCACGAGCACCACCAGCACGGCGGACACGCACATGATCTGGCTGAAACGCTGACCCTGGACGCCCTGATCCTTGGCTCCTATTTAGAACAGGCCACGGAGCTAGCCGCCGAGCTGGCTACAGCTACTCCGCACACCATCATCGACGCTGGAGCGGGCTCGGGCGTGGGCACCGTGGCGCTGGCCCGGCGCTTTGAGAGCGCACACGTCATCGCCCTCGACAAGTCCCCCGACATGCTCAAGCAGACCCATAAGGCGGCCGGCGAGCACGGGCTGGCCGGCCGGGTGACACCCGCCATTGCCGATCTTGACGTGGCCTGGCCCGCCGTCGCCCCCGCCGACCTCATCTGGGCTTCCTCCTCGCTGCACGAATTATCCGACCCCGAACGGACCATGCGTGAGATGTACACCGGTCTCAACGGTGGCGGCTTGCTGATGATCATCGAAATGGACGGCCTACCCCGCTTCTTGTCCGCCGCGCAGCTTGAGGACGGCGCCGAACTGTCGGACCTAGAAGCCAGGCTGCACGCAGCCCTCGCTCAAAAGCACTGGAATTCACATCCCGACTGGCGGGCCGGACTGGAGCGCGCGGGGTTCGATGTCGTCGCCCAACGGAACTTTGCAGCCGTCGCTAGCTCGACGCCGGAGCTCACCGCCCGCTACGCCCGCACCTTCCTGCAGCGCATCCACACGGCCCTGGACGGCGTGGCGACCCCCGCCGATCTCGCCACCCTGGGGCGCCTGCTGGCCAGCCGTGGTCCCGAATCACTGGATCACAGGACAGACCTGGAGGTGCGGGGAAGCCGGACTGTCTGGGTGGCCCGCAAGCCGTGAATTGATCACCACCCCTACCGGAACACCAGTGGCCAGTCAATGAAACTAACTTGTGCACAATTTAGTTGTGTACACTATGGATATGCCCAACAATGAGTACAGCCTAGATTCGATGGTCTGTTTTGCGATCTACTCAGCGTCAAATACTGTGGCCAAGGCGCACAGGGCTGTTTTGGAGCCGTGGGAGCTGACGTACACGCAGTACATTGCACTGCTTGAGACGGATGCGTCCGGGGCCGGCGTCAGTGTCAGCGAGCTCGGCACCAGCATGAATCTCGATTCCGGCACCCTGTCTCCTTTGCTACGTCGACTCGACACGCGTGGCCTGGTATCTCGGGTACGCACGTCCCTCGATGAGCGTGTGGTGACGGTGAAAATCACTCCCGCAGGCGCAGCAATGCTGGCCGAACTGCGCGCAACACTGCACGGCCTGCGTGGCGCCTACGGCTTCGAGAATCAGGACCAGGCCAACCATCTTGTCAAGGAACTGCACCGCATCACCGAGGGCATGCGCCACTTGACGGCAGCTGCGCACGGCAACGCGCCAACACACCAGCCATAACCACAATTCTTCACCCCAACGAAAGGCACCCATGAATCCGCTCTACACCGCCGAAGCTCTCGCAACCGGAGCCGGCCGCAATGGCCACGTCCGATCCTCGGACGGCCACATCGACCTGAGCCTGTCCGTCCCCAAGGGGATGGGCGGAATGGGCGCAGGATCCAACCCTGAACAACTCTTCGCCGCCGGCTATGCCGCCTGTTTCCATTCGGCCCTGCAGCTGGTGGCCCGCAGCCACAAGGTCGACATCTCTGACTCTTCGGTGGGTGGTCAGGTCCAGATCGGCGCCAATGGCAAGGGCGGCTTTGAACTCGCAGTGCTCCTTGAGGTGGTGCTTCCGGGCATCGAACCAACCACTGCCCAAACGCTGGCCGACGCCGCGCATCAAGTCTGCCCTTACTCAAATGCCACCAGAGGCAACATCGAGGTGACCATCTCGGTGTCCGAGGACTGATCCTGGGGCCGGTCGGGGCCGGTCCGGGGCCTACCGGCTCCGACCGGCCGCCATGGCTGAAGCCTGGGCGACGACGGCGGCACGCCGCGCATCCGCACCCGCGTCACCCATCATGATTTCGCCAAGTTGCGGCAGCGTCCAGTAGCCGGTAGTCAGCGTGACTATGGAGAGCAACAACTGCTGGGACGCTTGCAGATCAAGGTGTGGGCAGGCCTCCCGGATCAAGGCCGCATTCTCCACACAGGCAACCGCACGGGCATCCGTGCCAGCGTCGCGAACGCCGCGCTCCAGGCCCTCCCACGCCAGCAAACGCGGAAGTTCGGGATGCGCGGCGTATTCATCAAAAAGGCACCCCGCAAATTCACCCACCGCGGCATCACCAGCGCCCTCCAACGGCACGACCGTCAGGAAGCATTCCAGGGCGCGCAGCAAGACGGCGTCGAACAAGCCCTCCTTGTTGCCAAAATATTGGTAGATCCGCTCCTTGTTGACTCCAGCTTCGCGTGCGACGGCGTCAACGCGCGTACCAGCGAGACCTCGCTGGGCAAAGTGTCCCGTGGCAGCATCGAGCAACAGTGTTCGAGTGCGCTCCGTATCCCATGCCATGCTGCCAGCCTAGCTCAACCTCCAACCGTTCAGTTGCAAATGTCACCGCAGGTGCCTAAGGTCGAGGCATTACCAACTAAACGTTTGGAGATTCATGAGTAACGACCAGCACCGCAACCCCCTTGGCAACCATGGCGGCAACGCTCCCCTGCGAGTACTGCTGCTGGGCGCCAGGGGCGCCGTGGGCCAGCACCTGCACTCAGCCCTGACGGCGACCGGCCACGCCGTGACGCGAGCAGGCCGGAAAGCTGCCGACGGGTGGGTACGCATCGATGCCGCCGGCAACGACCTTGGCGAGCTGCTGCGCGCGAGCCAGCTGCACGACGTGGTGGTCAATGCCTCTGGCGTGGAAAACCCGGCACTGGGAACCGCTATGGGGGATGCCACGCTGGTGGACATCAGCGCCAGCGCCGGCTACCTGGCCCAGTTGAGCTCCGCGTCGCCGCAGACGTCAATGGTGCTCGGCGCTGGTTTGGCACCGGGCTTGAGCACTCTCATGGCAGCGTCATTGGACAATGCGCCCGGCGATGACATCGATGTGGCCCTCATGCTCGGAGTCGGCGAGAAACACGGGCCGGCGGCTGTGGCCTGGACCCAGCGGCTTATTGGCGCGCCTCTGGTGAGCCCGGCCGAGAACGGAACTGTCATGAATCTGCGCGAGCGGCGAAGCTTCGCCGACGGCGCGATCACGCGCGGCTATCTGAGGGCGGACTTCCCTGACCACTTACTCCTTGGCGCATCCCAGGGAATCCAGGTGCGCAACTACTTCGCCCTAGACTCCCCCGCCGCCACGTGGGCGCTGGGTGCTGTGGCCCGTTTTCCCGCTGCCCGGCGGCTCATCACCATGGTTCCACCCATGGGCAGTGAGGACTGGTCCATCGTGGCCAGCAACAGAAGGACGGCCCAGTCACGCCGAGCTTGGGGAACCAACCAGTCCAGCGCCACGGCTGCGCTGACCGCACGCATTGTCGATGCCTTGGCCAGCTCGCGTCCCGCGAAGCCCGTCACCGTCACGTCCCTCATGAGCCTGGAGCGCATCGTCACAGCCGGGATCACCCTGGACTAGGCCACCGCCGACGTCCATCAACACAATCGGCGGCAACCTCGGAGCGGTCCAGCGGGCAGCACCTCCGGCGAAGGAGGGCGCTACTCTAGCTGGCCGCTCCGTTCGGGTTCCCGCGGTGCCTGTGGCGAGTTTCGTAGCTGTGAAAAACCGCAGCGGATGTTGTTCCGGGGTGTCCGAATTTCTCGCGCAGGACCTCGGCCAGATCGTCCAGGGCATCGTGGAGCATCCGACCGGCGAAGCGCAGATCTGCACTGGTGCTCATCTGCGCTTCGGCAGCCAGTCTCTGGGCATAGACCACCGTGGCCGGCAGGGATCCTCTTCGTTGTGCCTCGTGAAAATAGTACGTTTCGTTGAATGACAGCAGGTCCATGCTCACGGCGGCAACACTTTTGGCGAACGATTCAAGTAGCTCAGTGGCATGCGCCGGGTCCAGCGAGGACACGTCTTGCTCGCTGGCGGCCTGCCTGAATAGATTCAGTTCGTGGGCTAGGGCTCGGCGACGACTCAGGGCGGGGTACGTTTGCAGAATCCAGGAGACAGTGGCTGTCAGCAAGCCGAAGCCCGTCACGGCCTGCGCGGCGGTAACGAGCCTCAGCAACGGCCCGGCCGGGACTATTTCACCGTAGCCAACAGTGGATAGGCTGACCATCGAAATGTACAGAGCCTCGAGGAGGTCCCCGCGGCGGGGCACGCCTTCGGCATAGACAAACCCGTCCGGCAAATGTGGCAGGTACACCAAGGCCCACCGCGTGACAGACAGCAGCGCCCAGGCCCCGATCACGGCAGCCATGGCCGCGGGGGCTGCCACGGTGGAGGCATGGCCGGCGAACCGGCGGGACAGCAGCCACAATGCGCGCATGATCATCCTGCACACCGGCCCGGTCCCGTGAGGATAGAGGAGCGTTTGAAAGACATCGGCGGCCATCAACAAAATCAGCCCCGCACCGACGGCTGTCACCGCAACGTCTAGGAAGTCCATGCTTCAGCTTACGCCCGGGGCTGGCGCCGGCTCGGCACTGTCCCGGCGGCCAACACTGGCGCGGAGGTTGGCACTACGGGGTGAGGTCACGGCGTCGGAATAGGTAGGCGGCGATCCCTGCCCCGGCGACGGCAATGGCGATCATGGCCAAGGTGGCTGCGGGGTCAAACTGCTCCACCGGCATCGCCGCGGAGTGACGGAACGGGCTCACATCCTGCAGCCAGACAGGCAGACGCAGGAGCTCACCAAACTGACCCAGAACAAGACCGCAGGCAAGCAGACCCCAGCCCAAGGGAACACTCACCCTGGGCACCGCCGCGAAGAGGACAGCTGTCGCCGCGACGAACACAGCGGCAGCCGGGATGTGCGCCAACGCGGCCCCGATCAACAGTCCCGGCCGGCCAACCGGCACCCCGGAGAGGGCAAGCCCAATGGTGGTTGCTGTCCCGGCGACGAGAGCCACCACCGTCACTGATGCGCCCGCCATGAGCAGGTTCACCCCAAGCCACCGTGTCCGGGATCTAGGTGCCGCCAGGAGCATCTCGGCCCGGCCCTCGGATTCCTCGGCGCGCAGGCGCAGCACCGCCTGGATACCCGCCGCCGCGCCCAACACACCGGCGATGCCCAGCAGGGCAGTGGTGAACACATCGATGATTTCCGCGCGGCTGCCCGGCACAAGCCGGGCGATCAGCTCCCGGAGTGATTCATTGCCGCCAATCATGTCGGTGACCACGGGTCCGAGCCCACCTGCGATGCTTCCCAACAGGCCCGCGGCGACACTCCACCCGATTAGAGTGGGCCGCTGTTGATGCCAGGCCAGACCCAGAAGCGAGGCACTCCCGACGCCGGCACGTTCCCGTCCGGCGCGTTCGGGCAGCAAACTCTCACCCAGATCCCGGCGGCTCCGCACCACCACTACTGCGACGGCCAGCACGAGTGCCACGGCGCTCAAGACAACCAGAGGCATGGGGTCAGCAACCGAGAAGGGCCTGGAGCGCTGGCCCCATCCGATGGGCGAGAGCAGCGAAATCCACCCGCTGGTGACGTGGGTCAGCTCGGCATTTGGGGTTCCCAGCGCATCGCCAATGCCGCGCAGGAAGTACGCTGCACCGACCACGCCAGCGGCCGCGCCGTTGGCGGCCCGCCCCGAGGGCATGACCTGTGCGATGGTTGCGGAGACGGCCACGAAAAACGCCCCGACGGAGCCGACGGCGGCACCGGCAAGGAGCGCCCCGGGGCCGGGCAGCCCGGCCCCGGCAAATCCGGCGGCCGTGCACAGCGCCAGCACCAGGTTCGCGCCGGCCCCCAGCAGGAGGGTTGCTGTTAGCGGCGCCGCCCGCGGGATCGGCACCGAGCCGATGAGTTCTGCGCGTCCGAGCTCTTCATCGGAGCGGGTATGTCGGATGACCAGAAAGGTGCTCATGAGTCCTGCCAGCACGGCGGTGAAGGCATAACCCTGGAAGAACACGACAGCCCCAATACCTGTCCCGTCTGGCAGGCCGCGCAGGAAGAGGAACGCCGGGCTCACCGCTGCCACGCTGATGATCGCCGCCCGGTCGGCCACGTCAGCGAATTCCGCGGCCACAGCACTGGCCACGGCGAATCCGAGGAAGGAAATGCCCAGAATCCAGACGGGCAACACGACCCGCTCCCGGCGGGCTTGGGCCAACACCAGCGCCATCATCGGATGCATCACAGTGCCTGGTCGTTGGAATTGTTGTAGTGGCTCAGGAACAGGGACTCCAGGGAGGGTGGGGAAACACTCAGCCCGCTGGCCCCGGACGCGGCAACTGATTCCAACACGGCTGCCAGATTGGCTGCGTCCACGTCAAATTCGATATCCTCCCCGTCGGTGAGAACTCCCCGCACGCCGGGCAGGCCCGCCAACAAGTCTGCATCGGCGCCTTGGACCCGGAAATGGATGAGTTTCAGATGCCGCAGTTCTGCCAGGGTCCCCGATTCCACGGCCCTGCCCGAACGGATGATTGTCACCCGGGCGCAGAGCTGCTCAACCTCGCTGAGGATGTGGCTGGAGAGCAGGACTGTGGCACCGTCCGCGCTGAGACGTTGGACCTGTCGCCGGAACACCGAATCCATCAGCGGGTCCAGGCCAGCACTGGGCTCATCGAGCAAATAGAGCCGGGCCGGTCGGGCGAATGCCGCGATTAACGCCACCTTCTGCCGATTCCCTTTGGAATACGTCCGGGCTTTGCGCCGAGGATCAAACTCAAACTCGTCGATCAGTTCCCGGCGCAGCCGCTCATCGCAGCCGCCACGCAGGCCCGTGAGCAGGTCAATGACTTCCCCGCCAGACAGGTTCGGCCACAAACTCACGTCCCCGGGAACATAGGCGATATCCCGGTGCACCCGGACGGGGTCCCTCCACGGCTCCAGCCCGAACACGCGCACCGTTCCGGACGTGGGTCGGATAAGGCCCAACAGCATCCGCAGCGTTGTCGACTTACCGGACCCGTTGGGGCCAAGAAATCCGTGCACCTCCCCGGCGCCGACGCGCAAGTCAAGGCCGTCCAGGGCGCGGGTTCTGCCGAAATTCTTCACCAGCTTTGTGGCTTCGACAACCGGATCTGATGATGAGGCCATGTGGTCCCCGTTCCTTCGGTCCGGCAACAACTGCCGAGGCGGCCGCCACGGATTTCCGCGGGCAAATCTCCCCGCGGGCCGACCAGGCTTCCCGGCTCTCCAATCCAGAGTCTACGTCCGGCCAACCCGGCAGGGAAGAACCCGCGTCAGACCGCTGGGATCACGAAGACCCGGCCGTGGCTGAACCCTAGGCCAGGGACAGGAACAGCTTCTCCAAGTCCTTGGTACTCATGCCAGGGTCATCACTTTTGATGCACTGCTCCAGTCCGGTGGCGATGATGACAAAGCCTGCGCGGTCCAGGGCTTTGGACACGGCGGCGAGTTGGGTAACAACGTCCTTGCAGTCGCGGCCTTCCTCCAGCATCCGGGTGACAGCGGCGAGCTGGCCTTGGGCGCGTTTGAGCCGATTAATAACCGGAGTGAGTTCTTTCGCATCAAGTTCCATGGCAAGCTCCAAACAGTCAGGGGAAATGACCCAAGTATACCCCCACGGGTAAAGGATCGTGGTGATCAGGCCCCGTTCTGCTGGCGGTGAACCCTTTGCCGTATACCCCACGGGGTACTAGCATGGATGGTAGTGGATTGGAGACACCTCACCCGGGAGCCCCCACCGCACTACCTAGGGAGACTCTTATGCTTTTTGAGCGCATCTACGACGAAGATCTGGCCCAGGCAAGCTACTTCATCGGCTGCCAGGCCAAGGGTGAAGCTATTGTTGTTGACCCGCGCCGCGACATCGCCGTCTACCAAACGCTGGCGGCCGCGAACGGGATGAAGATTGTGGCCGTGACCGAAACCCACATCCACGCGGACTTCCTCTCCGGGACCCGCGAACTGGCTGCAGCCACCGGAGCCACCAGCTATGTCTCCGGCGAAGGCGGAGTTGATTGGCAATATGAGTTCCAGGCCGAACGGCTGACCAACAATGACGAGATCACCCTAGGCAACATCACCATCAAGGCTCTGCACACACCCGGCCACACCCCGGAACACCTATCCTTCTTGATCACCGATGGGGCATTCGCGGACACCCCGGGATACTTGCTTTCCGGGGACTTTGTATTCTCCGGCGATCTGGGGCGCCCAGACCTACTCGACGAGGCCGCAGGCGGTGTGGACACCCGCTTCATAGGGGCCAAGCAGCTGTTTGCCAGCTTGAAGGAGAAGTTCTTGACCTTGCCCGATCATGTCCAGGTTCATCCCGGGCACGGAGCCGGAAGCGTCTGCGGCAAGGCCCTTGGCGCTATCCCCTCAACCGCCGTGGGCTACGAGCGTCTCTACTCGTGGTGGGGCCCGTACCTTGCCAATAGTGACGAGGAGGGATTCATCGCCGAACTCCTTGAGGGCCAGCCCGATGCCCATGCCTACTTTGCGCGTATGAAACGCGAAAACCGCCAGGGCCCGGCCATCATGGGCACCCGCGCTCCCCTACCCGAGCTGGCCCTTGACGACGTCGTCCGCGGCCTCACCACCAACACCATGACGTTCGTGGATACCCGCCCCCATGCGGTGGTCCATACCGGCACGGTCATAGGGTCCCTGAACATTCCAGCCGGCAAATCCACCGCCAGCTTCGGTGCCTGGGTGGTAAACCCGGAAACCGACAAGAATCCGCTGGTACTGCTAGCCCCGAACCAGCCAGCGGCGCAGGCGATGTGGGACCAACTGATCCGCGTCGGCATCGACCAGGTGGCAGGCTACCTCACGAGCATCGAGGGACTGCCCGCGAGCATCCCGAAGCTGATCCAACCCGAAAAACTCGACGGATTCGAGGCAGAAATGGTCCTGGATATCCGCAACCGCACAGAGCACGCGTCCGGTCACATCCCCGGCGCGCACCAACTCAGCGGCGGCCGCATCATGTGGAACCTTGACCAGCTCCCCACAGGTGGCGCCATCGTGTCCTACTGCCAGAGCGGGGTCCGCAACTCCGTCGTGGCCAGCGCCCTACGCCGCGCCGGCTACGACGTCCTCGAGCTGGACGGAAGCTACGCCGCCTGGGCCTCTTGGGCGCAGGCGCGGGTGACCGTCGCCAGCAACTAGTACGGACCACAGCTAAAGCAAACTCTCCCCAGCGTTGGCGGTGCCCGGTGAATCCGGGTACGGCCAACGCTTTGTGCTACCCATGGGTAGATCTGCCGCTTGTCAGGATTTGCAGCCACGCTTCGGGACTTCTGGCGGGTTGGTCCCGTTGTGGCGCGTGGGCAACGAGCCTCCACTTACAGCATTCCCCGATCAGATACCCCATGGGGTATCATTTAGAGACAAGCCAAGCAACTATAGGGAGCAAGAAAATGTGCCGTGCGGTGAACTGCAAGACATGCGGTAAGACAACCTGGGCAGGCTGCGGCCAGCATGTTGATCAAGTGATGCGCGGTGTGCCCAACTCTCAGCGCTGCGCGGGGCACCAGCAGGATCAAAACAAGACGACCCCCACGGGATTCTTTTCGAAGCTGTTCGGACGCTAGCTTCAGGGCACTCGTACCCGGACGTACAGTGGCGGCATAAGGGAAACGGGCACCGAACCTGCCCGCCACCAGCCAGGCAACCATGGCGGCCGGCAAACGCCGCCGCAACTGCCCAGTCGATGTGCAGATCGCCCGAATGAGGGGCGAAGCTGGCCATCGAGTTGATAGCAACGACCATCAGCAAGCCGGTCAGAAAACCTACCGCAAGTCCCGTTGCAGTGGCCCGAGGTAGGCAGGCGGCACTCCGGCTGCTCCGAAGATGAACGCGAGGCGACAGCTGACCCCGGAAAGCCGCCGCGGAAGCACGGCCACGGCGATCATGGCCGGGCACTCAGACCCTGCAAGACCCTTTGCTCGGAGGGCTAACTGGAGGAGCGGTTCCACGGCATGCGGGACAAGGCGTTGCCCATGGCACAGCCAGTCGTCGCGGCAGAGAACGCGAGACCGGCATCAATTCCACCAGCCATGAAACGTAGTTTCGGGGAGATAAATGTTCCGACCACAAGACTGGCGAACATCAAGGATCCTGCGGTCATCCGAACTTAACGCTCCATTACCCATGCGCCCCGGACAATGTCGCCACCGACGGCAGCGGGGGGCGACATTGTCCAGTTCTACCGGGAAGGTCAGAATGACCAGCTCGGAGCCCTGCGTTTGGATCTGACAGCCGTGATCCTGTGGAACCAGGATTGCCGGTGAAATCGTGCAACGCCCGTCCCCGCTGGTCTCGGGACAGACCAGCATACTGGGCCGCCACTCTTTCACCGGGGACTCCACTGGAACGCAGCTTCGGCCCTTGAGAAACTCTGACGAGAACCGGGAAGTCTGAAAGAGGCAGCGTTTCCCCAAGAGTGACCCGTTCCGTAGCGGGAGCCTTTACCGGTCAGATTTCCTGGACAACAGCCATTGGACTTCTTCTGTTATGAGATCTAGGCCGTTTCCGACTGGTTGGTATCCAAGGTTGAGAGCGGCGGATGAATCGAGGGTCATTGGTGTCATCCATGGGTGGCTGCCCCGATCCTGGCAACCCGCGACGCGCGTGATCTGCCCTTCCCAGGCAAGTACTTCGGCGATGGCCCTGACGATTTCCGCGGCCGTTGGGGTGTCGGGATCCGCAGTGTTGAGGATGCGGCGGCCCGGGCGCGTCGAGATGGTCTTGATTAGGGCAGCTGTGTTCCTTGCTGCCGTCAGGTGATCGATGGTGTCAGCCTGGGCAAGTTCGATGCTCTGATTTCCGCTGAGCATCCAATCGACGATGCTGCTGGTTCGAGCATTCCGCGCCCATCGGCCATGGACCTTAGATGGTCTGAGCACCGTGACCGGAAGTCCGGAATCAAGCGCGACCTGTTCAGCAGCGACCTTTCCAGGGGCATACCCTTCACGCGAAAACGGATTCGCATCGTCTGCCGCAGGTGGCAACGTGGGCCGGTCTTCCCGAATCGGGGCGGTGAAACGCGGCAGTTCATCGCCGTTGACGTGCCCTCCGAAATCATCAGCGTAGACGGCCCTGCTCGAAATCAAGACCAGATTATCCATTGCCGTCATCGCTGGCAGGAGTGCGCGCACATGTGGGGCGGAATAGGCGATGAGATCTACCAATAAGTCCGCTCCGTCGCCGACTAGGTGTTCCATCCCGCGAGTGTCGCTTCGTTCAATCTGGTGGAAACGCACATCCAGGTCCGATAATTCATGCGGCATTCGGGACTGGTCGCAGCCAGTAACCTCCACCGTCCATCCCGACTTAGCCAGGAGCAGCGCAGTCGCACCACCCATGGCCCCGGTCCCACCCAAAAGAATCGCACGCACTTCAATCTCCCCAAACGATGGCCGACATTGCAGTCTACGGTGTGACTGTTAGCTTCGATTGGCGGTCTTTTCAGTCCGCATGGCGAACCCAGAGCGGATACTTTGGAGTCGATGCGGTTAGTCCGTCGTTATGTGGATTCGTTTTGGCCCGAATCGGCCAGCGTCACTCCCGCCACAGACCAGTTTTCGCGTGGTGGTTCCTGGAGGGTAACCCGGATGGTGTCAGGTCTAATTTCCATGACTTCAGCGCACGTCGCAGTCAGGGCGGCCAACAGCTCACGCTTCTTATCCGTGGATGCTGGAGACGCGCTTAGGACTTGAATAAGAGGCATTCGCAAATTGTGTCACGGGGCCATGTATCCCCGGCCGCGATCCTACGAAGGCGGATGTTGGACCAGATGGCGGAACTTTCAGCGGGACCGAATTCTAGATCGTGAGGTCATCCCATTCGAAATGGGTCACGGTGCCGTTTTCCCAGTCTTGGCGCAAGATCGAGTAGGCGATGGAAGCGACGCGCCTGCCGTCATTGGTTGGCCATCCCAATCGGTAGTGCGCTTCCTTGAGGAAGCCTGCGCGGAGGAAGATTTTGCGCATGGCGATGTTGTCTTCTCGCGTTTGTCCCTCGAATCGGAGCGTGTGCGGCATCGACTCGAAAACCATGTCGCAAAGCGCACGTAGCACTTCCACTCCCACACCTTTGCCGCGCTGGGTTTCGTCCAAGCGCAGGTCGAAGAGCGGGGAGTCGTCGTCCTGCAAATCCTCGAGAGCAGCCATTCCGATACGTAGTTCTTCCTTCACGACCCAATAGCCTTGGGTGTCTTCGTTCCAGAAATGGCCATTCTCAATCTTCGTCCGTGTGTCCGCGGCCTGTGGGGCCGCCTGAACATGGAATGGGAAACGGTTTGAAGTCAGGAAGCCGACGAGATCTTCAGTGTCAGCAGGTGTCATTGGGACAAAGGTGATGGACATGTTCCGACCCTATCGGCATTCATGGAGACTGCCCCAGATGCGGAACGATTTGCGTGCATGTCGATCACCAGGGCGTGCCTGGAAAGTCGATGTCCCCTTTTCGACCACCGGCTCACATCGCGTTTGGCGGAGCATATGAGGTTCGGCCCTTCCTGAGACACAACGGCGGACTTACCCTCCAAGCGAGATAAGCCACGTTTCCTGGCGTGGACCTGGACCCACCCCGCCGACTCACAAAACGGCACGACTTCCCTTCGTCATCCAAGAAAGCCAAATTCGACTCCGCTTTCATCACGCATCATCCTTTGAGCATTTCGCATTGATCGCCCGCCGAGACCTGTACCGCGTGAGTGCTCGTTGACCAAATCGCCTCCCGTGCCGGCCACCACGATGTCTTCTTTGCCGACCGTGATCAGGCGACGACTAGAACCCACGTGCGCAGACAACGTATGACCGATGATTGCCAGTACGTGAGTGTCTGCGGGCGAATAACCGTAAGGTGCAACCGGGTTCCACGGGCCGAATTCGTTCCGATACTCGCTATCGAAAAGCTTTTCGAGCGCATCAAGTTCCGTTGTCGATAGGTCGATGTGCCGTCGAACTTGCATGATTTCCTTCATGCTTCGAGCATATGACTTTGCATCACCGTTGGTCCTTGGCCGACGTACACCCGTAAGCCGAACGTCCTGCGGGACATCGATTTTGAGCCGCACCGACTTCAACGTGCCACGCGTATCGCTTTTGGGTATCTGCCGATCTCCGTTTGACCCAACATTGTGTCTTGATTCGGCTGGATGATATTCTTCATTTCCTCAGGCCATCTGGCATTAGAATGGATCTATTCTTTTGGGGGAAATAGATGGCCAAGTTCTGGTCTGCGTCCGTGGCCGTGAAGGCTTGCGCTGTGGCGGTGGCACTTTGTCTTCTTTCTCCGGCCGCTGCCGGCCGCGCGTTAGAGGACCCCGATGCCGCAGTGTCTGTGGAGGGGGCGGCTGCAGTCATCGAGACAGCAGCGAAAGCCGCCGGGCAGGATGATGCCCTGCCGGTTCAGCCGGATCTCGAAACGACTGATTCGATCAGCACGAGCATTCGAGAAGGCACCGTTGAGATCACCAAGGATGGCACTGAGGCCAAGGCGGTGCTCGATGGTGGAACTGATGGGCTTCAGATGTCTCTTGGCCTGCCGGCAGCGGACAATGCTGAAGGTGCCCAGACAGCCCAAGACGGGACCACTGTCTTCGAGGACGGAAGCGGTCTCGTGGATGTGGGTGTACAGACTCTTGAGGACGGCGCAGTTCGTGCGGTGACGGTCATCAACGAACCGCAGGCCCCGACGCGCTACGACTACGAGATCAACGTCGCGGAAGGCATCGTCCTCGAACCGACGGATGACGGAGCGATTGCCCTGATAGGAGCGGACGGATCGGCGCAGGGCATGATCCTGCCCGCTTGGGCCGTGGATGCCAACGGAGCAAACGTGAAAACACGATACGAGATGTCCGGGAACACGGTCACCCAGATTGTTGAACACAACGCTCCGGGGGTCGCGTACCCGGTGGTCGCGGACCCGAAGGTGTACTACGCCTGGTGGCAGCTGTTCACTTGGTCAGAATGGCGCTGGAGCAGCGCCTACCGCATGAACCAACTCTCGATGCAACTTTCGGGCTGGGGACGTCATGACGTTATATTCAACGCCGGCCAGTTCGTCAGTTCCGGCTGGAATCTCCTGAAATCGCGGCATTCGTCATGGATCTTTACCCCGTCCATGCGTCAACAATGGGAATGTCATGTTCTGGGTGGGATCGCGGAATGGGGAACGTTCGATCTGGAGTACGAGCGCCGCTCCCTGCCGAACTGGCGCAGTCGGATCGGTATGCGGCCGCTCTCCCAGACCTGCAACTGGTAAACGGAGGACGAAATGGCACGACACTGGCCAGCTGTGCCCACCTTGTGGTTGGCCGGGGCGGTCCCGTGGGCGCTGGGGGCCTATGCGGTGTACATCCTGTCGGCCCAGTACACGGGCCTGGGGCTGGTTGAGTCGTACCAAGGGTTCCAGGTCGGTTCGAATTTCGGAAATGTTCTGTGGTTTGTTTTCTGGACAGGGATCAGCGCTTTGACCTGCTGGTTCCTGTCCCGCAGGACCAGCAGACCTACAACCCAGCCAAAAATGATTGCCTCCGTGCTGCTTTGCTACGCGGTCCCGGCCCTGCTGGTGTTCCTGCCGGATGCGGCCATGGGTTTCGCGGTTTCGCATATTCGGGCATATACCGATGCCACGGCGCCGCATTCAAGCGTTGTGGACGCACTTTTCCTCAGCGGCGGCACTGCTCTTCTGTGCGCCCTTGCCAGCTCCTTGGGTGAAGCAATGTACCGACGCCGACGCCGGACGAGGGACGCACCCTTAGGGCGCTAGTGGTCAAGTCCCGTGGAGTGGTGTAATCGTTTTGTGATGCTTCGAGGTTGTTGAGGGTTAGAAGTTGTAATTCTCCGACGGGTTTGCGGGTTCGGGTTCCTCCGTTGGGTTG
>NZ_JBTNDH010000011.1:0-103628 GCF_054511095.1 Arthrobacter sp. TMN-49
CCTCGCTGAGGCATACAACCACAACCCCAACAACATGTCCGGGTCATAACCCTGCCGGCCCGTACCCCCACGCTTGGAGCGGCCATGAAGCACCGTCGTATCCAACCGTGCCAGCACATCCACAACAAACAACGCCAAATGATCCGCTGGCAACCACTCCCGAATATCAGGCGGAAGCAAAAACGGTGTGTCACGATCTACAGAGCGATAATCCCGGGCCATGCTCAATTCTTAAACACGACCCGGGACAAAGCAAACACCGCCACACCCCAAAAAGCAACAGCCTCTTTTAGCGCGATTTTCGTCGTTTTCTGCGGGTCAGATCCGGTTGGGGATCAGCTGACGTTGGTGGTGTAGTCCAAGTCGCGGGTTTCCTTCATGATGAACAACGCAATCAAGGTCAGCACGGCCATGGCGGAGAGGTACACCCCCACCAGCACGGGGCTGCCATCGGCGCTTTGCCACAGTGCCACGGCGATAAAGGGAGCCACGGCGGCACCGAGAATGCTGGCCATGTTGTAGCTAATGGCCGATCCCGTGTAGCGCACGTTCGTCGGGAACAGCTCCGGCAACAGGGCACCCATGGGGCCGAATGTCAGGCCCATGAGCGTGAAACCAACGATCAGCAGGGTCATGACGCCCACCATGCCGGCGCCGAACAACGGCACAAACGTTAGGCCGAACACCAGGATGCCGCCGGTGACCCACAGGAGGGTCTTGCGGCGACCAAACTTCTCCGCCAGCGGGCCGGAGACGAGGGTGAAGATACCGAAGAACACCACACCGATGATGAGCATGACCAGGAACTCGTTGCGGGTGTGCCCCAGCCCGGGAACCCACGAGGCAATGGCGTCAGCACTCATGGGTTTACCGGCTGCTGCAGCCTTGTCCTTGGCCGCCTCAAGGGTGGCCGGCGCAGTTCCGTAGGAAAGCGTGAACGTTGTCATGAGGTAAAACAACACGTACGTGGCGAGCATGACGAAGGTGCCAAGGATCAGGGGGCGCCAGCTGGTCTTGAACACCCGGCCAACAGGAAGCTTGGACACCTCGCCGGCGTCGATGACATTCTGGAACGCGGGGGTTTCCACCAGCTTCAGGCGAACGTACAGGCCAATGATCACCATGACTGCGCTGAGCAGGAACGGAATACGCCAACCCCACGCGGTGAACTGCTCCGTGCTCAGGCCAAGGCTCAGGGCCAGGAAGATTCCGTTGGCCAGGATGAAGCCAATGGGTGCGCCAAGCTGCGGGAACGTGCCGTAAATGGCGCGCTTGCCCGCGGGGGCGTTCTCGGTGGCCAGCAGTGCCGCACCGCTCCACTCACCGCCCAGGGCCAGGCCCTGCATGAATCGCATGACGACCAGCAACGCCGGAGCCCAGAAGACCCAGCCCGGCACCAGTGCCGTGGGCAGGCAGCCAATGAGGAAGGTGGCAATACCCATGGTCAACAGGGATGCCACCAGCGTGCCCTTGCGGCCAACCTTGTCACCGAAGTGGCCAAACACGATGGACCCCAGGGGCCGGGCAATAAACGCCACGCCGAAGATGGCGAAGGAGCTCAGCAACGCCACCGAACCCTCGGCGTTGGGGAAGAAAAGGGCCGGGAAGACCAAGACGGCTGCCGTGGCATAAACGTAGAAGTCGTAAAACTCGACAGTGGTGCCGATGAGGCTGGCCACTATGACCCGTCCTCGACTGTTGGCTGGTGGAATCTCCACTGTCTCCGCTATTTGGGGAGTGCTCATGGGGTGGCTTTCTCTCAGGGCCTTGTCAGCGATTTCTAATCTGTTGCAAGGCGATGGCGATACTTAGTGCGACCGTCAACACTATACGCAGTGTCCACCCATTGGACGCCCTCCGCCACCATGTGGATTCGCGGCAGGGCCGCATCGGCTGCCTAACAAGAACCCGGCGGCCGTGGATAGGGAAACGTCACAACGATTTCACACCCCGTGACAGCCCCCGAAACGCCGGTTCTCTAGCGTTGTACACACAACAAGCGATGGGGAGGAAAGCCATGACTGTAGAGAACATGAACGGCTCACTAGTTCAGTCCGGGCCCAGCACCGGAGCGGCCCTGAGCAGCTCACCTGGCCGGTGGCTGCACGGGTGGGACGCTGAAGACACGGCGCAGTTTGAAAGTGTGGGGCGGGCCATCGCCAAACGTAATCTTTGGTGGTCCATCGCCTGCGAATTCTTGGGCTTCGTGGTGTGGCAGCTGTGGTCCATTGTGGTGGTGTTCCTGCCCGGCGCGGGTTTCACCTTCAGCTCCGCCGAACTTTTCTGGCTGATCTCCATCCCATCCCTGGTCGGCGCAACGCTGCGCATCCCGTACACCTTCATGGTGGCCAAGTTCGGCGGGCGTAACTGGACCATCATCTCGGCACTGCTCCTGCTCATGCCCACACTGGGCATGGCCTGGTGCCTCGGCGATCCGACCACTCCGTTCGGCACCATGCTGGCAGTTGCCGCTCTGGCCGGCCTGGGCGGCGGCAATTTTGCCTCCTCGATGGCGAACATCACCTACTTCTTCCCGGCCCGCGAAAAGGGTTGGGCGCTGGGACTCAACGCCGCCGGCGGGAACTTGGGCGCCGCCGTCGCCCAGTTCATGGTCCCACTGGCCGTCACCCTGCTGGCTGCCGGCACCCTTGGCCTGCCGCTGGCAGGGCTCATGTGGGTGCCGCTGATTCTTGTTGCTGCCTGGGGCGCCTGGAAGTACATGGACAATCTGGCCAGCGCAAAGTCTGACATTGCCGGCTCGCTGGCATCCTTGCGGGAACCGCACCTGTGGATTCTGGCGCTGCTGTACATTGGCACCTTCGGCTCGTTCATTGGTTTCGCGGCCGTCTTCCCGAAATTGATCGTGGATTCCTTCGGGGCCGGTGTTGGCATTTCCATTGGCCCGGCCATCATCTCGCTGGCCTTCCTGGGCGCCCTGGTGGGCTCCCTGGCCCGCCCGTTTGGTGGGAAACTGGCTGACAGGTGGGGCGGTGCACGGGTCACAGTGGTCTGCTTCGGCGTCCTGGCCCTGACGGCACTGGCCCAGCTGATCACTCTGCCGCTGGGGAGTTTCCCTTTGTTCCTGCTGTTGTTCCTGGTGCTTTTCGCCGCGGCCGGCGCCGGCAACGGCTCCACCTACCGCATGATCCCGATCGTCTTCGCACTCCGGTCCAAGTCCGAGCCCGGCGCCCTGAAGAGTGCGGGGCGCAAAGCGTCGGCGGCACTGGGCATCATTTCGGCGATCGGCGCCTACGGCGGCTTCCTGGTCCCGCAGGTCCTGAACGCCTCCCGCCAGGCCACCGGCGGCTATGAGAACGCGTTCATCGCCTTCGTGGCCGGCTACCTGGTGCTCATGGCGGTGACCTGGGCCGTGTATCTACGCCCGTCGTCGGCCGCCAATCTGGGAAGTGTCTAGTGATCGCGCCCGGGCAAGCCACTGACACCCACTGTCCCTATTGCGCGCTGCAATGTGCCATGACGGTGACGGCGGCGCCCGGTGTAGTGGGCGCGGCGCTGCAAGCCCCCGCGGCGGAGCCTGTCATCACCGGCCGCCAATTCCCCACCAATCGGGGCGGACTGTGCCGCAAGGGGTGGACGGCGGCAGCCTTGTTGGGGCATCCGGAACGGCTCACAACTCCCCTGCTCCGTGGTGAGGACGGCGTTCACCGCCCGGTGCCGTGGACGCAGGCCCTGGACATGATTGCCGACCAGGTGCGCCGGACCCGCAAGAACCATGGCCCGGATGCCGTGGGCGTGTTTGGCGGTGGCGGTTTGACCAATGAGAAGGCCTACCAGTTGGGCAAGTTTGCCCGGCTGGCGTTGGGCACGTCCCGGATCGACTACAACGGCCGGTTTTGCATGTCCTCCGCCGCCGCCGCCGGCAACCGGGCCTTCGGCGTGGACAGGGGTCTGCCGTTCCCGCTGGAGGATTTGGACACCGCCGACGCCGTGCTGCTGCTGGGATCCAACGTTGCCGAGACCATGCCGCCGTTTGTCCAGCACCTGGTGGGTGCCCGCGCCGCCGGCGGTTTGATAGTCGTGGACCCCCGGCGCACGGCCACTGCCGGTTTCACGGCCGACGGCGCCGGCCTGCACCTGGCGCCCGCCCCGGCCACCGACCTGGTGCTGCTGCTGGGCCTGTGCCACATCGCACTCCATGAGGGTTTCGCCGATATGGACTTTGTGGCCAGCCGGACCACCGGCTTTGCGGCGGTGGCTCGCAGCGTGGCCGGATGGTGGCCCGAAAGGGTCCAATCGGTGACAGGTGTTCCCGTGCACCTGCTGCGCGAAACCGTCCGCCTGCTGGCGGCGGGTGCACGCAACGGCGGCAGCTACATCCTCACGGGCCGGGGCGTGGAACAGCACGTCGACGGCACCGACACGGCCACGGCTGCCATCAATCTGGCATTGCTGCTGGGCCTGCCAGGTTCGGCCAACAGCGGCTACGGCACGTTGACGGGCCAGGGCAACGGCCAGGGCGGGCGTGAGCACGGCCAAAAAGCCGACCAGCTGCCGGGCTACCGCAAGATCACCGACCCCGCAGCCCGGCAGCATGTGGCGCAGGTGTGGGGCGTGGACCCGGCCCTGATCCCCGGGCCCGGGCTTCCCGCCGTCGAACTTTTAGCGTCACTGGGCAAAGCGGACGGCGTCCGGATGTTTCTCATCCACGGCGCCAATGTGGCCGTGTCGGCACCCAACGCCGGCGAGGTGCTCACGGGCCTGCGGGCCCTGGACTTTTTGGTGGTGTGCGATTTCTTCATGTCCGAGACCGCCCGGGAGGCCGATCTGGTGCTCCCCGTGCTGCAATGGGCCGAGGAGGAGGGCACCATGACCAATTTGGAGGGCCGGGTGCTGCGCCGCCGTGCCGCCACCACACCGCCGGCCGGGGCGAGGTCGGAGCTGTGGATCATGGCCGAGCTGGCCCGGCGGTTGGAGGCACCGTCAACTTTCAGCGCCGACCCGGAAACCGTCTTCACCGAGTTGCGGGCCGCCTCCGCCGGTGGACTTGCCGACTACTCAGGGATCGACTACGCGCTGTTGGATTCCGGGGCGGCGGCCTACTGGCCGTTCCCCGCCGGCAGCCACGGCACGCCCCGGCTGTTCCGCACAGCTTTTGCCCACCCGGACGGCCGTGCAGTGCTGACAGCTGTCTCCCCAGCGGCAAATCCAGCCCGGGACCCGCTTTTTACCGGCGCAACGCTCGCCCTGGTGACGGGGCGCCTGCTGGAGCACTACCAGTCCGGGGCCCAGACCCGGCGCGTGGGCGAACTGGCCGGCGCCGTGCCGCACGCCCAGCTGCTCATCCACCCCCTGGCTGCGGCGCCCCGTGGAATTCCCGACGGCGCACAGGTCACCGTGGCCAACGCCCGCGGCACCGTGCTGTGTGCGGCTAAATACACCACCACCATCCGCACCGACACAGTGTTTCTGCCGTTCCATTTCGCGCAGGCGCAGAACGCGAATCTGCTGACCAGCCAGGCGACCGACCCGATCTCGGGGATGCCGGAATTCAAGGCCAGTTCTGTCACCGTCGCAGCACTGGCGGATCAGTCATGAGCCAGGCACCCAGGCAGGTGGTTGTTGTGGGTTACGGCCCTGTTGCCGCCAGATTCGTGGACCAGCTGCTCCCGGCCGTACGCAGCGGCGCCTTGGCGGTCACCGTCATTGGCGAGGAGTCCGCCGCCGCCTACAACCGTGTGCTGGTGGCCGATCTTGGGGTGGGGCGCACCACCGCGGCAGCCATCGCGCTCTCCGACGCCGCGGAGCTCATTGCCGCCGGCGTCAACGTCCACTTGGGTACGCGGGTGCTGCGCTTGGACCGGGCACGCCAGCAGGTACGCCTGGCGGACGGCACCGCCGTGCGCTACGACAAACTGGTGTTTGCCACCGGTGCGCGCCCGGTGGTGCCCACCCTGCACGGCCTCAACCCGGACCCGACGGCCCGGGTGCCGCTGCCCCGCGGCGTCATTGCGCTGCGGGACCTTGCCGACGCCGCACAGCTGCACGACGCCGTCGCACGCAAAGCGAACGTGGTGGTGCTCGGCGGTGGCATCCTGGGCCTGGAGGCGGCGCTGGCCGCCCAGGCCGAGGGCGCCCGCGTCACTGTTGTCCACCACGGCCCGCACACGCTGGCGCGAAGCATCGACGCGGGGGCCGGCCACACCCTGGCCGCGGCCCTGCGTGCCAGTGGCGTCACCGTCGTCGCCAGCGCCCGCTCCGTGGGGCTGGAGCTGCGCCCCGGGCCCGACGGCGAACAAACCTTTGCTGCCCTGCGCCAGGACCACGGCGCAGCCGTTGCGGGGGATCTGCTGGTGCTCTCCTGCGGCGTGCGCCCCCGCGTTGAGGTGGCCGCCGGGGCGGGCCTGGCCACGGCCCGTGGCATCCTGGTGGACCACCGGCTGGCGGCCCTGCACGATCCCCACATTTTTGCCATGGGCGACTGCGCCGAGATTCGCTGCCTGGACGCCGCCTGCGCGGACTGCGCCGCCAGCGATGGGCCAGCGGGCCTGATTGGTCCGGGCTGGCGGCAGGCCGAATGGCTCGCGGACTTTCTGACGGACCAGGCGGGGACTCGGCTCCCCTTGCCCGCCGAGCGGGCGCCGGTCATGATGCTCAAGGCGCGGGGTGTGGATGTTGTTGCCGCCGGTGACGTCTCGGCCGGGCCGTTCGAGCCCGCACCCGGCCTGGCGGTGAGCCTGTGGGCTGACCCCGAGCACGGCAAATACGTGAAAATGAGCACGCGTGACGGCGTTCTGACCGGCTTCATCAGTGTTGGCATGCCCCGCACGGGCGCCGAGCTGACGCTGCTGTTTGAACGGGGCGCAGAATTGCCGGCCGACAGGTCCGCCCTGCTGCGGCTGGACGGCCCGGACCGGGAGGTGCTCGCGAAGGCAGACCCGGCCCGGACTGTGTGCCGGTGCGCAGGAGTCGCCGAAGCAACCATCACCGGCGCCGTCAAGGGCGGGTGTGCAACGGTGCAGGAGGTCTCCGCGGCCACCAGGGCCGGCACGGGCTGCGGCGGTTGCCACGGGGATCTGAAGGAGCTGATCGAGGCGCACTTCGCCCCCGCCTAGCTGCCCGCCAAGAAGGCCGAACTGACCCTCCCCACACCTTCCCTACCCTCGTGCAGCTGACCCGCAGGGCTTTTACATGTGGACGTGCAGGCGACGCGCAGCCTCGGAGATGGACCCCGACAATGAGGGGTACACGGTGAAGGTGTTCGCGACGTCGTCCACGTGCAGTTTTTGGGTGACGGCCAGGGCAATCGGGAAGATCAGCTCGCAGGCGCCGGCGCCCACTACAACGCCGCCGATGACGGTGCCGGAGCCCTTGCGCGCAATGATCTTGATGAAGCCGTCCTTGACCCCGCGCATCTTGGCCCGGGCGTTGGTGTGCAGCGACAACTTGATGACGTCGCCCTGGTACTTGCCGGAGACCAGATCGGCTTCGGAGACACCCACCGAGGCGATTTCGGGGGACGTGAAAATGTTCGAGGACACCTGGTTTAGTTTCAGCGGGCGCACACCGTCACCGCCCAGGTGGGCTACAGCGATGCGGCCCTGCATGGCGGCCACCGAGGCCAACGCAAACACGCCGGTGCAGTCGCCGGCTGCGTACACGTTGGGCGCACTGGTGCGGGAAACGCCGTCGACCTTGATGTGGCCGCTGGTGGTGACCTCAACGCCGGCCTCCGCCAAGCCGATGTCTGTGGTGTTCGGGATGGACCCCACACACACCAGGCAATGCGAGCCGGTGACCTTGGTGCCATCACCGAGGGTGACCACCACGCCGTCGGCGGTGCGCTCCACAGCCTCGGCCCGGGACCGGGACAGCACCCGCAAACCGCGGCGGGCAAAGACGTCCTCGAGCACGGCTGCGGCGTCGGAATCCTCACCCGGCAGCACCTGCTCGCGGCTGGAAATCAGTGTGACCTTCGAGCCCAGGCCGTTGAACGCGGAGGCGAATTCTGCCCCCGTCACACCGGATCCGACCACAATGAGTTCCTCGGGAAGCTCCTGAAGGTCATAAATCTGGGTCCAGTTTAAGATGCGTTCGCCGTCGGGCTGGGCCGTGGCCAGTTCGCGGGGGTGGGCGCCCACCGAGACCAGGATGGCGTCGGCCTTGATGATCTCCTTGGACTCGCCCCGGTCAACTTCAATGGTGCGGTTGTCCAGCAGCCGGCCGGTGCCGATCACAATCTTGACCCCCACAGCCTCGAGCCCGCGCCGAATGTCCGTGGATTGTTCCTTGGCCAGGCGTATGACGCGTTCATTGATGTGCTTGAGGTCCGCACGCATGACAGTTTTGGGGTTGCCCTCAGCGGCCTCGAAGCTCACGCCCAGCTCGGTGGATTCGACGCTGCGGTTCATGGCCTCCGCCACGGCAATCAGCGTCTTGGACGGGACCACATCGGTGAGCACCGCCGCGCCGCCCATCCCGGCGCGCTCCACAATGGTCACGGCGGCCCCCATCGAGGCGGCCACCATGGCGGCTTCATAACCGCCCGGTCCGCCGCCGAGAATGGCCAGGCTGGGAAGGGCAAAGGGCTGAAAGGCTTCTTGTTGGCTCGTCACAATTGTTCATTCTTCCCTAGCTTGCCCCGTGCACCAAGTTATTCGCCGCTGTGCGCTGGCACACCATGTACCGGTATGTTGGTTTTGTGACTATTGAACATTCTCCGGCGGACCTTGATCCCACCGAGCTGGCCCGCGAGGCGGCAGCGTACATTGCCCAGCACACAGGCGTTGCCCACCACGACATTGCAGTGGTTCTGGGTTCCGGCTGGGGTGCTGCGGCAGGACTTATCGGCCAGGTCACGGCGACCGTGGACGCGGCGGACGTGCCAGGGTTTTCCCCTCCCGCCGTCGCCGGCCACGTGGCCACCCTGACCTCCATCCGCACCCCGGCTGGCAAGAACGTGCTGGTGCTCGGCGCCCGTACCCACTTTTATGAGGGCAAGGGTGTGCGCGCCGTGGTCCACGGGGTGCGCACAGCTGCTGCCTGCGGCGCCACCACCCTGGTGCTGACCAATGGCTGCGGCGGCCTCAACGAGGACTGGGCGCCGGGCACTCCGGTGCTGATTAGCGACCACATCAACCTCACGGCGGCCTCCCCCCTGGAGGGTGCCACCTTCGTGGACCTGACAGACCTATACTCCCCACGACTGCGAGCGCTGGCCAGTGCTGTGGATCCGTCGCTGGCGCAAGGCGTGTACGCGCAGTTCACCGGCCCGCACTATGAAACCCCGGCGGAGGTGCAGTACGCCAAACGCATTGGGGCGGATTTGGTGGGCATGTCCACGGCGTTGGAGGCCATCGCCGCACGCGCAGCAGGCATGGAGGTGTTTGGTATCTCCCTGGTCACCAATCTGGCGGCCGGCATCAGCCCGGATCCGCTCAGCCATGAGGAAGTGTTGGCGGCCGGGCTGGCGGCCGGTCCGCGCATTTCGGCCCTGTTGGCGGGCATTATCGCCACAATGTGACGCCGTCCCCGCGCAGCCGGGCTACATTTGTGGGGTGAAACATATAGATGACACCACCTCCGGGACCAACGCCGCGCTCGAACAGGATGCGCTGAGGGCTGCGGCGCTGCAGTGGGCCAGCCATGACCCCGACCCGGCCACGGCACAAACGTTGCGAGACTGGGTTGCGGCGGACGCACCGGAACTGGCGGACAGTTTTTCTGGCCCCTTGCAGTTTGGCACGGCCGGGCTGCGGGCCGCGATGGGTCCGGGCCCGAACCGGATGAACAGGATTGTGGTGCGCCGCGCTGCTGCCGGGGTGGCCGCCCACCTGGTGGCCCTGGCGCACGACGCCGCAGCCTCCTCCGGCGATGATGCCGCCTACCAGCCCAGGGCTGTCGTGGGATTTGACGCACGCCACAACTCGGCGGTCTTTGCCCGGGAGACGGCAGCCATTTTTACCGCTGCTGGCATCCACACGTTCTTGTTGCCGGCCGCCCTGCCAACCCCTGTTCTTGCCTTTGCCGTGCGGGCCCTGGCGTGCGAGGCGGGTGTCATGGTTACCGCCAGCCACAACCCGTCCCGGGACAACGGCTACAAGGTGTATTTGGGTGGGCGCGCGGTGGCGCCCACCGCCCGGGGGGTGCAGATCGTGTCCCCCCACGACACCCAGATAGCGGCCCAGATCGATGCTGTGGCCAACACCGCCGAGCTGGGCGACACGTCCGCCGTTGAGGTGGCGGCCAGCGGCTGGAGCGTGCCGGGGCCACAACTGCTGGAGAGTTACCGGCAGGCCATCGTTGAGCTGACGGACCCTGAGACTTTCCCGCACCGTGAGCTGCGCATAGTGCACACCTCCCTGCACGGGGTGGGACACGAGACGGCGCTGGCAGTTCTGCGCCAGGCCGGTTTCACCGACAACCATGCGGTGCCCGAACAGTCCGCCCCCGATCCCCTCTTCCCCACCGTCTCCTTCCCCAACCCGGAGGAGCCCGGGGCCATGGACCTGGCCTTTGCGCTGGCGGAGCAGGTGGGCGCCGATTTGGTGCTCGCCAACGATCCCGACGCCGACAGGGTGGCCGTCGGTGTCCGGGACCCGGCGAGCGGGCAGTGGCGCCAACTGCACGGGGACCAGGTGGGTGCGCTGCTCGGCGCCCATGTGGTGGCCCGGGGTGGACGAGTGGGTGCGAACGCTGGCGGCGCCGGCACCCCCGTCTTTGCCAATTCCATCGTTTCCTCACGGCTCCTGGCCAAGATTGCCGCCGCGGCAGGTTATGAACACGTCCAGACGCTGACAGGTTTCAAATGGATTTCACGGGTACCGGAACTGTCCTACGGCTATGAGGAAGCGTTGGGGTATTGTGTGGCGCCGGAGGTGGTCCGGGACAAGGACGGCATCTCGGCCGGGCTGTTGATGGCCGAAATGGCTGCCGGGCTCAAGGCCGTTGGCCGGAGCCTCTTTGACGTTTTGGATGATCTGGCCCTGGCGCACGGGCTGCACGCCAGCACCCAAATCAGCATCCGGGTGGAGGATCCTGCCGACATCGCGAACATGATGGCCCGGCTCCGGGCCCAGCCACCGGCCAGTTTTGACGGTTCGGCCGTTGCCCAGTTCACCGACCTGGCGGTGGGGACGCCCCTGCTCCCGGCCACCGATGGTGTGGCGTACCTGAGTGAGCATGGCACACGGGTCATTGTCCGGCCCAGCGGCACCGAGCCCAAACTCAAATGCTATCTTGAGGTCATTGTGCCGGTGGCCGAGCGAACGCAGCTGGCCGCCGCCCAGGTGGAAGCGCAGCGAGCCCTCGCCGCCGTCGTGCACGACACCAAGGCATCGCTGGGGCTGGCGCCGCTTTAAAGCGCAACCTCCACGGCACCGTCCACGACCCGCACAGGATACGTGCCAAGGTGCAGCTCGGGGCGGCCAAGGCACTCCCCCGTGACCAGGGAGTAGACCTCCTTGTGGAGTGGTGAGGCAATGGTGTGGGTGCGTCCCCGCGAACCCACCATTCCGCGGGACATGACGTGGGCGCGGGTGCGGGGATCAGCCTGAGACACGGCAAAGACGTCCGCGCGCCCCACCCGGAACAAGGCCAGCTGCCGGCCCTTGACCAGGGCCGCCTCACCCCAGGAGTCGGCCAAATCTGAGAGCCGGCACACCGGCACCCACTCGGCCGCCGGCGTCGTGCCGCCAGGAAGCGGCGCGTAGCCGGTGGCAGGGGTTTCCAGGACGAGTTCCATGAGCGTTCCTAACGTGGGTGGGCCAAACTGCTTGGTTTTCACACTAGGGAGGCCATGTTTCGCCCCGCCGCCGCGTATGTGACGGTGACGTAAATCCCGTGTCACCGGCTGCCCGGGACGGCCGGTAGGTAGACGTTAACTGTCCGTTACACGGGCGAAACGGCTCGGCAACGCCGTCTTTCTAGCATTGGGTTTACACGTTGGTGCGCACACTCGGCCAACCTCAGTGAAAGGCCCACAGCCATGAAGCAGCCCACCGCGCCGAACAGCGCAGCGTTCCGCAGGGTAGTCGTTGTTGGCGGAGGCCCGGCCGCTCACCGTTTTACCGAGGCCATGCACGCCCGCGGGCTCGACGACTGGCACCTGACGGTGCTGACCGAGGAGGTCCACGCCCCGTATGACAGGGTGGCGCTCAGTCAGGCCCTGACGGCAGTGGACACAGACCTGACGTTGGGCGATCCCGCCCTCTGGGAGCACCCGGCCGTGACCTTGGTCCGCGGCGCGGAGGTGGCCTCGATCAATCCGGAAACCCAAACGGTGCAGACCATGGCCGAGGGGGTGTTGACCCACTACCCCTATGACGAGCTGGTCTTGGCAACAGGCTCCGATGCCACCCGGCTGAGAATTCCCGGCGCCGAACACACCCACGTTTACCGCACGCTTGAGGATGTGTGGACCTTGAACGAACAGCTGGCCGTGCTGGGCAAAAAACTGGGCCGCACGGTGTCCACGGCCGTCATTGGCGGGGGCTTGCTGGGCTTGGAGGCAGCCGCCGGGCTCATCAAACTCGGCGCCACCTCGGTGGTCGTCAACGGCGGCACCTGGCTCATGAACGCCCAACTGGATGAGGGGGCCGGGCAGGCGCTGGGACGGCTCGTGGCGGCCAAGGGCATGAACGCCACGGCCGGCGTGTACCCGGCGGCGATTGCGACGGATCACGAAGGCCAGGTCACGGGCGTGCTGCTGGCCGACGACACGGTGGTGCCCGCCGATCTGGTGGTGGTGGCCGTGGGCGTGCGCCCCCGCGACGAACTGGCCCGGGGCGACGACGGCGGCGCCCACCACGGCTTTGAGCTGGGCCCGCGCGGCGGCGTGGTCATTTCCGAGCACTGCGCCACCACAGTCCCCCGGGTGTGGGCGATCGGCGAGGTGGCCAACTTTGGCGGTACGTGCATGGGTTTGGTGGCCCCTGCCAACACCATGGCGGAGATTGTGGCGGACAGGTTGCACGGCGGCAATGCCACGTTCGCCGGCTTTGACACGGCCACGAAGTTGAAACTCTCCGGGGTGGATGTGGCAAGTTTTGGTGACGCCTTTGCCCGCACCGCGGACAGCCTGGAGGTGGTGTATGCCGACCCGGCCCGGGGCGTGTACCAAAAGATTGTCACCAGCGCCGACGCAAAAATCCTGCTGGGCGGCATCTTTGTGGGCGACGCCAGCCCGTACACGAGCCTGCGGCCCCTGCTGGGCCGGGAACTGCCCGCCGAGCCGGGCGCGTTCCTCTCGGCCGCCGGCGGAGGTGACGCCCCCGTCGTCGAACTTCCCGACGACGCCATCTTGTGCTCCTGCAACAACGTCACCGCCGGTGGAGTTCGCGACGCCGTCAACGGCTGCGGCAGCTGCCAGGGCCAGGACCCGGTCCAGGAGCTGGCGGGCCTGAAGGCGTGTACCCGGGCCGGCACCCAGTGCGGGTCGTGCGTTCCGCTGTTGAAAAAGCTCATGGAGGGCGAGCTGGCCAAGTCCGGGATCGCCGTCTCCACGGCCCTCTGCGAGCACTTTGAGATGTCCCGCCCGGAACTCTTTGAGGCCGTCCGGGCCCTGGAACTCAAGAGTTTCCCCGACATTCTGGCCCGCTTCGGCGTCGATGACACCGCCAAGGCCGGGCGCGGCTGCGACATTTGCAAACCCACAGTGGCCAATATTTTGGCCAGCCAGCACGGCGAATACGTCCTGGATGCCGGGCGTGGCACGCTGCAGGACACGAACGACCGGGCGCTGGCCAATATGCAAAAGGACGGCAGCTACTCGGTGGTGCCGCGCATTCCCGGCGGTGAGATCACCCCCGACAAGCTGGCCGTCATCGCCAAGGTGGCCCAGGACTTTGGCCTGTACACGAAGATCACCGGCGGGCAGCGGATCGACTTGTTTGGGGCCCGGTTGGAGCAGCTGCCGCACATTTGGAAGATCCTGATCGACGCCGGCATGGAGTCCGGGCAGGCGTACGGGAAGTCGCTGCGCACGGTGAAGTCCTGTGTGGGCTCCACCTGGTGCCGTTTCGGGGTCCAGGATTCGGTGGCGATGGCCATCAACCTTGAACTGCGGTACAGGGGTCTGCGCAGCCCGCACAAGATCAAGCTGGGCGTCTCCGGCTGCGCCCGCGAGTGCGCCGAGGCCCGGGGCAAGGATGTGGGCATCATTGCCACCGCCGACGGCTGGAACCTGTACGTTGGCGGCAACGGCGGTGCCACCCCGGCGCACGCCCAACTGCTGGCCAAGGACCTCGACGACGCCACGCTGGTCAGCTACATCGACAGGTACCTCATGTACTACATCCGCACGGCGGAGCGGTTGCAGCGCACGGCCCGCTGGCAGGAGGAGCTCCCGGGCGGGCTGGCGCACGTGGTGGAGGTGGTGGTCAACGACTCCCTCGGCATCGCCGCCGACCTCGAGGCGGCCATGGCGGCCCATGTGGAGAACTACCAGGACGAGTGGGCGGCCACCTTGGCGGACCCCGAGCGGTTGCGCCGTTTCCGCTCCTTCGTCAACGCCCCGGAATCCCTCGATGAATCGATTGTGTTTGTGCCCGAACGCGGCCAGATCCGCCCGGCCACCGAACAGGAAAAAGCCGGTCCGGTGTTGATCGCCACCCACATTCCCGTCCGCGGCGCAGACGCGCTCACCAAGTGAAGGCGGGAACCATGCCACGCACCCGACGTGCCGGACGCATCACCCTCGTTGGTGGCGGCCCCGGCCCCACCGATCTGCTCACCCTCCGGGCCGCCACGGCGCTGGCCGCGGCAGACGTGGTCTATTTTGACCGGCTCGGGCCCACGGAGGATCTGGCCGCCCTGGCACCGCGGGCCACGTTTGTGGACGTGGGCAAAACCCCGGGACATCACAAGGTTGCCCAGGCGGACATCACGGCCCGGATGATCGACGGCGCCCGGAGCGGTCTGCACGTTCTCCGACTCAAGGGCGGGGACCCGTTCGTGTTTGGCCGTGGTGGGGAGGAAATGGCGGCGGCCGTCGCTGCTGGCATCCCCGTCACCGTGATCCCCGGGGTGTCCAGCGCCATCGCTGTGCCCGGTGCGGCGGGCATCCCGGTGACGCACCGCAACGTCAGTCACCTGTTCACGGTGGTGTCCGGCCATGCACCCCTGACGGGTAAGGAGTACCGGCATTTGGCTGGCTTGGGCGGGACCATCGTGGTACTCATGGGCATAGGCACCCTGCCCGCCCTGATGGCGGGGCTGCGCCGGGCCGGGCTGAGCCATGTTACGCCGGTGGCCGTCGTCGAACGCGGATTTAGCAACACCCAGCGCACCACCATCGCCACGCTCGGTACCATAGTCAACACAACCTCCACCTGCCGCAATCCCGCGGTCATAGTCATCGGGGACGTGGTCACGCTGGCCCGGGACCACGGCCTGGCGGTCACGGACTTCCTCACGGAGACCAGCTTGCAGTCCGCGTGAGGCACCTCAGCTTTAAGGAACCCATGAGCGAAACACCGCACAGTCGCCCCGCCCAACCCCTGCGCGGATTCCGGATCGGAGTCACAGCCCATCGCAGGGCCGGGGACCTGATCGAGGCGCTGGAACGCCGCGGCGCTTCGGTGTTGCACGCCCCCGCCTTGAAGATTGCACCGGTGGCGGACGACGACGCCCTGCGCGCCGAAACAGCCGCCGTGATCGGGGCGGCCCCGGACATTGTCATGGTCACCACCGCCTACGGGATGCGCCGCTGGTGCGAGGCCGCCGACGCCGCCGGCCAGGGCGAGGATCTGCTGGCCGCACTCGCCAAGGCCGCCATCTATGTGCGCGGGCCCAAGGCACGTGGCGCGGTCCGTGCCGCCGGCCTGGATGACCAAGGCATCAGCGCCGATGAGACAACAGCTACACTCACCGATCTGGTGATTGCCGGCGGTGTTCGGGGCAAGACCGTGGCCGTCCAGGTCCACGGCTACACCGATGTTGCCGCGTTGGATCGGCTGCGCGACGCCGGCGCTACGGTGTTGACGGTGACACCCTACCGCTGGGTTAACGCCGAGGACGGGGACAAGTTGCCCCAGCTGATCCAGGCCGTCATCAACGGCGAGCTCGATGTCATCACGTTCACCAGCGCCCCCGCCGTGGACGCCGTCCTGAGCACGGCCGATCAATTGGGGCGGGGTGCCGAATTCCTGGCGGCCCTGCGCGGGCCGGGGCACGTGGTCTGTGCCGCCGTCGGCCCCGTCACAGCGTCCCCGCTCCACCAGGCCGGGATCACGGCCCTGGTGCCGGAGCGGTTCCGGATGGGCGCCTTGATCAGAATTGTGTCTGAGCATTTGGAACAAACAGCTGTGCTGCGCCGGGAGAGTTGCGGGACGCTGCTGGAGATTCGCGGGCAGTCGCTGAGCATCGACGGCGCGCCCGTCCCCTTAGCACCGGCCCCGCTGCAGTTGCTCAGGGCCCTGCTCAGTGCCAACGGCGCCGTGCTCTCGCACGGCGAATTGGCGGCGGAGATGGGTGTGGGCGACGCCGACCACGCCCTGCACATGACCATCAGCCGCCTGCGCGCGGCCCTGCCCGATCCGGCCATTGTGGAAACAGTTGTCAAGCGCGGCTACCGGCTGCGCTGAGCCGTCTTGTGGCACCATGGAGTTATCAGCCCGCACCCAGGAAGGTACACATTATGACACTCACCGGCCCCTTGGCAGAACCTCATGCCACAGCCGATTTGGCACGCTACATTGACCACACCCTCTTGGCGCCCGAGGCCAGCCGGGCCGATATTGTGCGGTTGTGCAAGGAAGCGGCGCAGCACCATTTCAAGTCTGTCTGCGTCAACCCGATCTGGGTGGAAACAGCCAAGAAGGCGCTGCTGGGCACAGGTGTGTTGACGTGCACAGTGGTGGGTTTCCCGCTGGGCACGCACAATACGGATGTCAAGGTTTTTGAGGCCCGCGGGGCCACCATGGACGGCGCCGACGAGGTGGACATGGTCATCAATGTTGCCTCGGCCCGGGCACTGGACAAGGACGCCCTGGTGTCGGACATTTCCGCCGTGGCCGAGGTGGTCCATGCCGAGGACTCACTGCTGAAGGTCATCATTGAAACCGCGCTGCTCAGCGACGCCGAAAAGGTCCTGGCCTGTGAGGCAGCAGTGGAGGCGGGGGCCGATTTCGTGAAAACATCCACGGGTTTCAACGGCGGCGGCGCCACCGCATCCGACGTCGCCCTCATGCGCCACACCGTGGGCCCGGAGATGGGAGTGAAGGCCTCCGGTGGTGTCAGGACCCGTGACCGGGCCCTGGAAATGATCGCCGCCGGGGCGACACGCATTGGCACCAGCTCCGGTATTGCCATCGTCGCCGGTGGGGCAGGCGCTGGCTCCTACTAATCCGTACTAAGATCGTGGGTAGATCAGCGCACCGGGCCTCCGGTGCACCCACTCAGCTCCCCTCTTTGGGGTCAGGAGGAACCGTGTCCAACACCCGTTACCGTGGTGAGAACAACGTTGTGCAATCAGCGGTCTTGTTCGTCATCTTCTTCGCCTTGTTCCTTGGCGGAATCTTTGCCTTCTCCTTCTGGAGCCTGGAAAGCTTTGCGCACGCCTTTGTCCCGGCCGGGGTGGGCATCGGCCTGTGCGCCTTGGGCATCTGGATCCCGCTGACCATCATGGGGCGCTCAAACTCCGCCGGAGAGTAGCCACCCCTTCCGAACTGACCCGCAGAAAACGCCGAAAACAGCGCGAAAAGCGCTGCTTTTCGGCGTTTTCTGCGGGTCAGTTCATGGTGGGGTCGCCGGGATGGGCGCGGGGCCTTGTTCCGGCGCCGCCCGGGTTCAAAGTTCCACGGGATCGGCAGGCGGATTCGGGTCTATCTCCTCGATACCCACAACTGTCGCCACCAGATCTTCAATGGTTTCTTGCATCCAGGCAACCGCAGCCTCGGCATCGAGTCGCAACACTTCGTCCGTTGCGAGCCGGGAATTCGTGGCCAGGTAGAGCTCAAGTTTGTGGTGCAGCTCCACCACAAGCGCCACGACCTCACTGGCCAGCACTTCCTGCCGGTCCAAAAGCATCAGTGGAGGTTCACCTGTGGCGCAGCCCACCGGCACGTCTGGTTCCGACAAGGCCTGGAGTTCAAGAGTCAGCCGCCCAACATCGCCAAACGGCCCGTCGTAGGGCAATTCGTCATCTCTTTGGAGCGGCCTCATGACAAACCGCCAGCAGTCCTCAGACAAAAGGAACCGACCGGTGGTGGTAAATCAATTGGCATCTTTATCCCCGGCATGGCGCCACTCCCTTTAGAATTCTCGACAACAATGGTCGCGCCGGGGTCTGGGGCGGTACCTCATTCTAGTTGAGCGTACGCCGCCTAGCTAGGGGGCGTAGGCGTCAGTTAGGATGCAGTGTTGCGGAACAGGCATAAGCTGTAATAAGACCAGTTGTTTCGTAGTACGTTTCAGAGCACTCTGACAAAGCCCAAGGAGGAGCGGCCCTGTGCCTCTCATAGTCCGCCTCGATGATTCATCGCCGGTCTTGACCCCTGCACCCTTCACGGTTACTCATCGGCAGCTGGCGCCGCTGGGGAGAAGAGTCGCTCATGGCTGAGCAATTGCCCGGAGGATTTGAAAGCTTCGGAGCGGACTTGTGCGCGGATTTTCTGGCGAAGCTGCCCATCTCCGGCATCTCCATCTCTGCTTTCCCCGGCCACGCCCCGGAAACTTCGATTGGCGCCAGTGACGCGATAGCTGCCCGGATCGAGGAGCTGCAATTCGATTTGGGCGAAGGCCCACGCTGGGAGGCGCTGCGAACCCGTCAGCCAGTCTTTCTGCCGAGCGTCAAATCCGCTGGCCACTCCGCCTGGCCGGTCTTTGCCAAAGCCGTGTTGGACTACGACGTCGCAGCCATCTTCGTGTTCCCACTTCTGTTGGGAGCCATGGACGTGGGCGTCATCGAACTATACAGTTCTTCCCCCGGCTCCCTCAGCCCCGTTGACCACGCGGCAGCGCTGCAGCTCAGTGATGCAGCTGCCTGGCAGCTGCTGCGCCATATTTTGACTGCCAGCCCGGGAGAACACAGCGTCGAAAAGGACCCGGCGCTGGAAAAGTCCTTGCTGTCTCGACGCGAAGTCCACCAGGCCACAGGCATGGTGCTGGCCCAAACCGGAATGTCAGCCACCGATGCGCTTTTGCTGTTGCGCGCCCACGCTTTTTCCCAGGGTCTGACGGTACGAGAGGTGGCCCGTGATGTGGTCAATAGAGAACTTGACTTCACACCACCGCGTGGAGGCGATGCCAGTGCCATAGTGGAGTAGAATTCGACTATGGCGATCTTAAGCCGCGCCCGGCGCGTGAGTGCCGCTTTCGTCAAGATAGCGGATACCTTGGTGGCTGACTACGATGTCGTCGACCTTTTGCATACGCTGGTCGATGAATCAGTCGCGCTCCTGGACGCCACCGCTGCCGGACTGTTGCTGGTTGATCCGGGCGGCGACCTGCAGGTCATGGCCTCCACCAGCGAGAAGAGTCAACTCGTGGAGGTGCTTCAGCTTGAGGCCGGGGTGGGTCCCTGCGTTGACTGTTTCCGTACGGGCGCCGTCGTTGCGATCCATGACATTGCCGCCGATGGTGCGGCCTGGCCGCTTTTCCAGTCCGCCGCCCTGGCCCAAGGTTTTGTTTCACTGCATGCAGTCCCGATGAAACTGCGCGGAAACACCATCGGCTCCATGAACCTGTTTCGTAACGTGGCGGGGCCGCTCAGCGATGAGGATGCCGCCCTGGCCCAGGCGTTCGCGGATGTGGCAACCATCAGCCTTTTGCAAGAGCGGGCTTTGCGCGAAAGTGCCGTGGTCAACGAGCAGCTGCAGCGGGCCCTCAACAGCAGAATCGTGATCGAGCAGGCCAAGGGCGTTATTGCGCACACAGCCAATGTGTCCATCGATGAAGCGTTTATTCTGCTGCGCTCCTATGCGCGCTCACACAGCCAGCCACTGTCCGAGGCCTCCCGGAATGTTGTGGAGCGCGCCATCACCATCACCTCCCAGCCCGCCAACTGACCCGCAGAAAACGCCGAAAATTGCGCGAAAAGCGCACATTTTCGGCGTTTTCTGCGGGTCAGTTGCTTAAGTGCTCGCCGGGACGGTTTCAAAAATGGCTTCGAGCACACCCTGCGCCCACTTGAGCACCTCGGCGTCGGCCAGGTCCCGGCCACCGATGCGGGCAGTCTTGGGTTTGGGGATGAGGATTGAGTTCAGCGCCGGTTTCACCATGGACCCGGGGTACATGCGGTTCAGCCGCATGACCTTGGATTCGGGCAGATCGGCCGGGGCAAATTTGATGAAGTTGCCCTGCATGGCCACGTCGCTGAGCCCGGCGGTACGTGCCGCGACCTTGAAATGGGCCACCGCAAGGAGGTTGAGCGCCGCCGGTGGCAACTCGCCGTACCTGTCGATCAGTTCAGCCTCAACCTCGGCGATCGCCTCAACACTGACCGCCACGGCCAGCTTCCTGTACGCCTCCAGACGGAGCCGCTCCCCCGGCACGTACTCATGCGGCAGGTGGGCGTTGACGGGCAGTTCAATCTTCATCTCCGCCGCCCGCTCCTCACCGTCGCCGCGGTACTCGGCCACAGCCTCGCCCACCAGGCGGATGTACAGGTCAAAGCCAACACCTTGGATGTGCCCGGACTGTTCTCCACCGAGCAGGTTGCCGGCACCACGAATTTCCAGGTCCTTCATGGCCAGGGCCATGCCGGCCCCCAACTCGTTGTGGGCGGCCACGGCCTTGAGCCGCTCCAGGGCAACTTCACCCAGGGGCTTGTCGGCCGGGTACAGGAAGTAGGCATAGGCCCGCTCCCGGCCACGGCCCACCCGGCCACGCAGCTGGTGCAGTTGGGAAAGCCCGTAGTTGTTGGCCTGCTCCACAATGAGCGTGTTGGCGTTGGAAATGTCCAGCCCTGTTTCAATGATGGTGGTGCACACCAGCACATCAAAGCGCTTCTCCCAGAAGTCAACAATGATCTGCTCCAAGCGGGATTCACTCATCTGCCCGTGCGCCACGGCCACCCGTGCGTCGGGGACCAGCTGCTGAATGTGGGCCGCCGTGCGCTCAATCGATTTAACCCGGTTGTGCACATAAAACACCTGGCCCTCGCGCATAAGCTCGCGGCGGATGGCGGCACCCACCTGTTTGTCCGTGTAGCCGCCAACATAGGTCAGCACCGGGTGGCGTTCCTCCGGCGGGGTGGCCAGCGTTGATGTCTCGCGAATGCCTGTCATGGACATTTCCAGGGTGCGCGGAATGGGCGTGGCACTCATGGCCAGCACGTCGACGTTGGTGCGCATTTTCTTCAGCGCCTCCTTGTGTTCAACACCAAAACGCTGTTCCTCATCAACAATGACAAGTCCCAGATCCTTGAAGCCAAAGTCCTTGGACAGCAGCCGGTGCGTGCCGATGACAACGTCCACCGAGCCTGTGCGCACGCCCTCCACGATCTCCTTGGATTCCTTGGTGGTTTGGAAGCGAGAAAGCGCAGCCACCCGCACGGGGAAGCCGGAGAAGCGCTCGTTGAACGTCTCGAAGTGCTGCTGTGCCAACAAGGTGGTGGGAACCAGCACCGCCACCTGCTTTCCGTCCTGGACAGCCTTGAACGCCGCCCGGACGGCGATCTCCGTCTTTCCATAGCCCACATCCCCGGAGATGAGCCGGTCCATGGGCACTTCCTTCTCCATGTCCGCCTTCACCTCATTGATGGCCACCAGCTGGTCGGGCGTCTCAACATAGGGGAACGCCTCCTCCAGCTCCGCCTGCCAGGGCGTGTCCGGCCCAAACGAGTGCCCCTTGGAGGCCATGCGCGCCGAGTACAGCCTGATCAGCTCCCCGGCGATTTCCTTCACAGCCTTGCGGGCCTTGGACTTCGTCGCAGCCCAATCCGAGCCGCCCATCTTCGACAGCGCCGGCGCGTCCCCGCCAACATACGCCGTCACCTGGTCGAGCTGGTCCGTGGGCACAAACAGCCTGTCCCCCGGCGCCCCACGCTTGGACGGCGCATATTCGAGCACCAGGTATTCGCGCAGTCCCGCGGCGCCGCCAACACCTGCCCCGGCCACCTTGCGTTGGATCAGCTCCACAAATTTGCCCACACCGTGCTGCTCGTGGACAACATGGTCACCTGCGCTCAGCTGCAGCGGGTCCACCGCGTTGCGCCGTTTGGAGGGCATCTTGCGCATGTCCCGGGTCGACACAGCCGAGGCCCGGCCCAGCAAGTCCGCCTCGGTCAACAGCCCCAACTTCAGCGAATCCAGCACAAAACCGCGACCGGTATCCGCCGTGGTCACCTCGATAATGCCCGGCTGCGGTTCGTGGTCCAAGGATTCCACGCGCGACGCCGGGATGTTGGCTTCGTGAAAAAGTTCGGCAAGGCGCTGGGCCGGGCCGGGGCCCTGGGTGGCCACCACAACCCGCCACTGGTCCTTCACCCGGGAGCCGATGAACTCCATCATTTCGGCCACGTCGCCGCGGTAGCCGCGCGGTTCGCGGGCGTGCAGATTCAGCACATCCGTTTCAGTGCCAAGTTCCTCATCCTGGGCCAGTGCGCTGATGGACCACCAGCTCACGCCATATTCCAAGGCACCGCTGCGGGTTTGTGCCAGCGACTTGAACCCGGCCTGGGCCAGGTCGACGCCGTGTTGGCCCAGGTCGGCCGCGCCCAAGTCCAAGGGCGCGTTGCCGCCGTCGGACGCCGTGGACCAGGCGGCCTCCAGGAACTCCTCATTGGTGGATTCCAGATCGTGAGCCCTGGCGCTGACCTTTTCCGGATCCAACACCACGGCAATGGATCCCGAAGGCAGCAGCGAGGTCAGCGGGACCATGCCATCCACCAGTGCCGGGGCCAGCGATTCCATGCCTTCCACGGCAATGCCACCGGCAATTTTTTCCAGCATAGCGGCCGCGCCCGGCATGCTGGCCTTGAGCTTCGCCGCCCGACTCATGACGGCCGGGGTGATGAGGATTTCCCGGCACGGCGGGGCATACAGCTCGGTGGGGTGGCTGACCTCGCCCTTGACGGAGGTCAGGGAGCGCTGGTCGGCCACGCTGAACCAGCGCATGGCTTCGACCTCATCCCCAAAGAACTCAATGCGGACCGGGTGGTTGTCGGTGGGCGGGAAAACATCCAAAATACCGCCGCGCACAGCAAATTCGCCGCGGTGCGTGACCATGTCCACGCGGGCGTAGGCGGCATCGGAGAGTCGCCTGATCAGCTCGGTGAAGGCGACCTCCTCACCGACGCGAACACGCACGGGCACCAGCTCACCCAAGCCGGCCACCAGGGGTTGCACCACAGCCCGGATGGGTGCCACCACAACGCGCAAGGCGGGTCCGGCGTCGAGCTCGGGATGCGCCAGCCGGCGCAGCACCGCAAGGCGGCGGCCCACGGTGTCCGAGCGCGGTGAGAGGCGTTCGTGCGGGAGTGTCTCCCAGCTGGGAAACTCCGCCACGGAACCTGCCGGTAGGTAGGAGTTCAGGGCCGCCACGGTGTCCTCGGCCTCACGCCCGGTGGCTGTCACAGCCAGCACCACACCGGCATTGCCGGCGCCCAGGGACGCCAAGCCGTCGGCCACCTCGGCCAGCAGCACCGCCCGCATTCCTGCGGGGGCGCTAAAGGCAATGTCTGTGCTGCGGGTGGCCGGGTCGCTGGCGGCGTAGCTGCGAACACGGGCGAACAGCGGATCCTGGGACAGTGCGGTTCGCAACCCTGCAAGACTCATGGGTGATTTTCTCCTTGGCGAGTGACAGATTGACTAAGTGGCCGGTGGCGGTGCGCCGCAGCTGTTTTGGCAGGTCCAAACCGTGCCGGGAACAGCACGAAAGCCCAGATTTTCGCAAAAGGACTAGGATACCTCCAGCTTACTCCGGGCCGGGCACGCCCAAGTATCCCGAGCCAACCCTTGCTATCCTAGGAGCTGCCCTACGCACCCCCACCCTTGGAGGAACCATGGCGCTTGCCGCCTCAACAACTCTTACTGCCACAGCCCAGAGCGTGACAGATGTTTTTACCAACGCCGACTTCGTCAAGCATGTCAGCGAAACTGTGGGCGGGGAGTTGAAGTCGTTCGCCATCAGCGGACCCACCTCGGCAGCCTTCACCACCAAGACGGTGCGCACCCTGCCCACCACCCGGATGCCTGAGATTGTCAAGAAGTTTGTTGGCGCCTCGTTGACTGTAACGCAGGAGGAGTCCTGGAGCGCCCCGGCGCCCGACGGTGCCCGCACCAACTCCATCAAACTGAGCGTGGCTGGGGCGCCTGTGGATGTCACCGCCTTGCAGAAGTTGACGGCCGACGGCGCTGCCACCCTGGTGGAGCTCACCGGCCAGGTTACCTCTGGCGTGCCGTTCCTGGGCGCCAAGATTGCCGCAGCTGCCGAACCCGTCATTGGCAGGGCTCTGAACCTGCAGGCAAACCTTGCCCAGGAATGGCTGGACACGCACGCTTAAATAGGACGGAGGGCCCAGAACCTCCCCAGACCGCCCATGGCGCACAACAAAGTTGTGCGCCATGTTTGTTTAAGGGAAAAATTTTCCGTCTCTACCGGTCTGCCTGCTCTACGCGTACGCAGGTATCACATCGGTGACAATTGCCTTGTTTGCCGACAATTCAGTGGCCAAAAGTGAGTAGTCACGGCCCGAAAGCGAGTGGTATTCAGCCGGCCCTAGAGTGTCGAACACTCTAGCCGTTGATTTTCCCCAACCATAGTCTTCGAATTCCACATCCGGAGAAATTTCGTCATTGGGACCCGGAAATGTCAATGAGAATTTGAGGGCAAATTGCTTCCAAATTGTTGCATTTCAGGGTGGGACAAAGGTTTCCCCATCACCCCGATGCTGCATTTGATTCGGGGCGGCAGGCAGATTCATTCTTTGAAAAGGCCGTAGTCGTGTGGTGACAGAAGAGTCATCGGAGAGCTGGGGAGCCATGAAGAACAACTCGCAACCACGTCAACCTGCCACGGATCAGCGTCCACGCACGCCCAAACTGTGGTCCAAAGTCATGCCCTTCGCCGCCGTCTTGGCGCTGGGCTTTGCAAGTCTGGGTGCAATGGCTGCCGGAGCAGCCGGAGCAGCCGGAGCTGCCGGAGCACCTGAAGAGGAAAAGACTATTGCCTTTTGCCACAGTTCTGCGAGTGCAAGCAACCCGTATGTGGCGCTGGAGACCAGCCCCAAAGGATTCTACAACTCAGGCCACATCGACCATACGGGCCCTATCTACCCCGTCACGAATGCCGACGGATCGTGGGGAGACATCTACCCGCCGAATGACTACAACCCTGACGGCCAGAATTGGACGGCTGAGGGTCAAGCCGTTTTCAACAACGGTTGCATAGTGCCCGGCAAGGTCTCGGTAGTGCCTGTTGCCCCGGTGGTTGTGCAGGCTGTATGCAGCGCTCCGGGAGTTGCCACCTTGCCAGCGCTGCAGCTACCCGCCAACACAACTGCCCTCAGCTATTCATTGCAGGGCGTAGTTGCTGCCGGCAACACCGCCACGGTGGTGGCGACTCCCACCCTTGGCACCCTCTTGTTGGGTGGCAACGGCTGGGTGATTGACGCAGTTACCGGGGCAGCAATGTACACGGTGGTCTTCTCAGTCCCTGACTGCACAGTTCCACCCACCGTTGTTATGGCGGTCCCGGTTGCGCCGGTGGTTGTCCTGGCTGTTTGTGATCAATTTGGGCAGCTGAGCATCCCCTCAGTGACCCCTGCCAGCACTGGGGGCATTGTCTATTCGGTTCTGGGTGTGGCGGCCAACGGAGCAACAGTTGTTGTTACGGCAACCCCGGGGGTGGACACTCGGCTCGGCGCTGCTCCAGATTGGACGGCCAATGCGGCTGACGGAACGGCAACATACACGGTGGTTCTGCAGACGGTAGTGTGCCCCAGCAGCCAGGCCACCACTACGCCGGCCACCACCGCCGCTTCGACTCCAGCGACCACGCCTGCAACAACTCCCGTGACGACCGCAGCCACAACCTCAGCAAGTACACCGGCGACCACTTCAGCAACCACGGTGGCAACCACTCCCGCCACAACACCGGCGACGACGACGTCAGCTACTACACCGGCGACGACACCGGCTACGACACCGGCTACGACGACGTCAGCTACTACACCGGCAATCACCCCAGCCACTACACCGGCGACGACGGTAGCAACCCCACCCGCAACCACATTAGCCACGTTTGCCACAACACTGGCCACCACCCCGGCCACTACTCCGACGACGACGGCAGCCACCCCGGTGGTCATGGCGCAGGGCGGTTTGGCGAACACCGGCTTGGTGGTAGTTCCCACGCTCGCTTTGGCGATGCTGTTCCTGGGACTCGGCTGCGTGGCACTCTGGCGAAACCGCCGGGTAGCCGGAAGACACTAACCGCCAGAGAAAACTCGCCACCGACGGCCATTCCCGGGTAGTGGCGCAATGAAGGGGTCCTCTCAAGTACGTCGGAGGACCCCTTTACGTGGGCAGTGTGCTGAAGCAGGCGGCCCTGGCTAGTTGCATTTGATGACTGGAGGCGATCCGAGGGGAAGTATTGGTTGGGAAATGGTGGCCAGGCCATTGGCCGATGTCGGTGCAGATTCCCATCCGCCGGCATAGACAGCCACAACACTGACGTCCACGGCCTTGGGGCCGCCCAGCAGCAGTTCCATAAGCCCGCCCAGAAGGTTGATGACGCCGCCCAGCAAACCTTGCGCTCCCTCGCCCAACGACAGGATCTTGGACAGTGGCGTCACCGGCACAGATTGACTATTGCTTTCCCCATCCACCGCCACGGTGAGTCTGCACCCTTCCAACACCACCGGAGGACTGCTTGGAGCCGACCAGGTAACATTCACCGCTTGGTTTCCGGTACCAGAAGCCGCGCAGTTCAGCGCACCCGGGACATGCGCAGTCACTGTCACGGCTGACATCCCGGCACTGGCCGCAGCGCTTGCGCTCCACGCCGCCGCCGTGGCTTCCACCCGGTTCACCGCCACCAACGGGATCACCACGGCGAGCCTGGCCACAGTTGCCCCCATGCCCAGCCAGGCCCGACGCCGCGTCCCCGGGCGTGCGCCCTCGGTTCGTCCAGCCTCGGGGCCTGCGCCGTCGGATCGTCCAGCCTCGGAATGGAAGAAGGCCAGGTAGATAAGGTACGCACACAGCAGCCCACCCAACACCATGGCAACGGGCGACCCGAGCCCGCCGGCAGCCCCGCCCCCATGGAGCCGGAGACAACTACCAACGGTTTGAGCCCCAGCACCAGGCACAGCACGCCCAAGGTGGCCCCAAAGTTCAGCAGCCGCCGTTCCCAGCCGGCAAGTCGCACGCCATAGTTCTTCATCTCAAGACCCCGCAGTTGCTGTGAAAGTGAGCGTGATGGTGGTGGACTGGCCCTGCAAGGACGGTGCCGCACCAAGCGGCAGCTGGGCCTGCACACAATAGATGGCAGTACCACCGGCAGCCAAAACCCCCAGGGAGTACGGGGCGGGGAACGCTTGCCCGCCAGTCTTTGAATAGACCGGCGCAACAGAACAAGTCCCCGTCGGCGTCGATGGTCACTGTCTGCTTGTATTCCACAATGTCGCCGGGCACAATGGTATCCGTGGCGGGGTTGAAGGCAACCGGAGTGGCGGGAACGCTGACATCTTGCCAAACACCGGCGGCTGCGGTGTCAAGCAAGAGGTGGCCGGTGGTCACGGTTCCTGCGCTCACGTCGCCGCTGCCGTTCCACAGCGCGAACGTGCCTGCTCCACCGAACATCAACGCTCCAGCGGCACCAGCAGCGATGGCTGCCTTCATAATTTTTTTAGCGAGTCTTTCCTCACGCTAAAATTATGCCCCCACTAGGCAGTGCTCTCATCTAAGCTCATCGGCGCCACGGAATCTTCCCCCAAACGGCTAGTTCTGCAAGCCAAAGGGCTAATTCTTTACGGCCTGTCGGCTAACACGGCAGCCGTCGCCGGCAGCAAATATGAGCTCCGCCGTTGATCCCCTGTAGACTCGTCGATTAGGTGCGCCGGGAAGTCTGGTCGGCAACGTCTTTGCTGAACCCAAAAGTGGCCTCGCCACTGCTGGACCTACCCGAAAGTCATGGCACCCATGAAACCATCACGCAGTCTCCGCATCTTTAGCCGGGGAAGCTACGCCGAATCCGTGCGCATCAGCACTATTCTTCGCTCCGAAACTGTCGGTGGAGCCCTTTTGCTCGTCGCAACCGTGGTTGCCTTGATTTGGGCCAACTCGCCCTGGGCTGATGGCTACTTCAATTTGCGTGACTTCCGGATTGGCCCGGAAAGCCTGCACCTGAACCTCAGCCTGGGCGGCTGGGCGGCCGATGGCTTGCTGGCCATCTTCTTCTTTGTTGCCGGGCTTGAACTCAAGCGCGAGTTTGTGGCCGGGGATTTGCGCAGCCCCTCACGCGCCATGGTCCCCATTGCCGCGGCCTTTGGCGGTGTCATCATGCCCGCAGTGCTTTTCGTGCTGATCAATCTCCAAGCCGGGCCGGAGACACTCAAGGGTTGGGCCATCCCCACGGCCACCGACATTGCCTTCGCCTTGGCAGTCCTGGCCGTCATCAGCACCCACCTGCCCAGCGCCCTGCGCACCTTCTTGCTGACACTCGCCGTGGTGGATGATCTCATAGCCATCGCCATCATCGCCGTTTTCTACCCGGGCGAAATGCACTTCGAGTTCCTTGCACTGGCACTACTGCCGCTGCTGGTCTTCGCCTGGTTGGTGCAAAAACGCATTAGCGCCTGGTACTTCCTGGTACCGCTGGCGTTTGCCACCTGGGCCCTGGTCCATGCCTCGGGCGTGCACGCCACGGTGGCTGGTGTGTTGTTGGGCTTCATGGTTCCTGTGCTGCGCAGGGACAAGACTCCCGAAAATGGTCCCGGCCTGGCCGAAAAGTTTGAGCACGCTATCCGCCCTGTTTCGGCCGGTCTTGCCGTGCCCGTGTTCGCGTTCTTCTCCGCCGGGGTCGCCCTAGGCGGGGTGGCCGGGCTCAACAGCGCCTTCACCGATTCGGTGGCCATAGGCATTGTGGTGGCCTTGATCGCGGGCAAGTTCATGGGCGTCTTTGGTGCCACCTGGCTTGTCACGAAAACCACCAGGGCCGAGCTCGACGACGGACTGGCCTGGATCGACGTCGCCGGCCTTGCACTCCTGGCCGGGGTTGGTTTCACGGTGTCCTTGCTCATTAGTGAACTGAGTTTCGGTGCCGAAAGCCCCCACTACTCTCACGCCAAGGTGGCCATCCTGACCGGCTCCGTACTGTCAGCCCTGCTGGCCGCGATCGTCCTGCGCAGTCGCAACAGGCACTACCGCAGGCTTGCCGAGCTGGAGGAACTCGACGAGGACCACGACGGCATCCCCGATGTTTTTCAGCACGGCGACTCCGCCAAGTAGGTGCCGGTTCGCCGCGCGGATATGGAGACTTGCTTTTACCAATGGTGGTGCATGAATGTGGCCCACCATCGGAAAGCACCTGACCAAGCCAACACCTGAAACCCTGTTGACGCGCCATTTCTCCTAGCGCTCGCTGCGGATGCGAATCATCCTCAAGAAGTTGCCGTGACCGTGACTGTCATCTTGCTCGTGGTTGGCCGCAGCCTACTACCCCCAGTCCCTGACGGATCCGAACTTCGTCGTTGGCTTGAGGCTGCAGGCGGGCGTTCTTGCCCTCTGTTTCTTGCTGACCTGGGATCGGTTGCCGTGTGGGGCGTTTTGGCTCATTCCGCTCCTGGACTTCTTGGCCGTGGGATTCATCCGCCACGGCAGTGCCCAGTACGTCACCTCCGCCGGTTTGTTGGTGCTGTTCCCCATCTTCTGGCTGTCGGCGTCGGGTCCGGCCCGGAAAACCGCCGTCGCCAGCAGCACCCCGGCCACCTTGCTGATTGTCTGGGTGGACACGGTGACTGTCGGCCTGGTGGTGGATCAGGACGGCAACGACCAGTTCATGAATTCGACTCAGGCCCACCTGCGCGCCCAGGCCCTGCCGGCGGACCTGGCCACGTACTTAACCATTGCCCAGCGCAACGCGCAACGCCCGAATCGGCTGGTCTCTGACCTTTTAGCCACCGATTCCATGGAGGTCACCCCGGCGTTGACCGATATTTCCGCCATCCTCGCCCAGTGCCTCGCCTCCGCCAGGCCCATGGCGTCGCGGAATGGGGTGGAGTTGCTGATGACTGCCCCGGTTCAGCTGCGGGCCATGGTCGACGCCGGCCGGATTGGGCAGGCGTTGGGCAACCTCATCTCCAACGCCATCAGGTACTCGCCCGACGGCGGAACCGTCACGGTGCGTGCGTGGCACGACGGCGCGGAGGTGGTGTGCGAGGTCCAGGACACCGGCATGGGGATGAGTAGCGCCGAACAGGCCCAGGCGTTCACCAAGTTCTTCCGAGCCGATCCTGCCCTGGAACGCTCCGCTGGAGTTGGGGCTGCTGATCACCCAAACAATTGTGGCCAACCACGGCGGCAGCATCTCGCTGCAGAGCGAGCGCGGGTGGGGACCACGCGCGGATGGTTCTGCCCGACTGCGCCCTCGTCGCGGTCTGAGCCGGGGAGCAGCATCACGGCCCCGGAAGGGCCACCGCGGGCTTAGTGAACCAGCCGGTAGCCCACGCCGCGCACTGTTTTGATCCAGCGCGGATCACGGGGGTTGTCACCCATTTTGCGGCGCAGGTTGGTCATATGCACCTCGATGGTGCGTTCGTCGGCGTCGCTGATATACGTGCCCACGTCGTACTCTTCCCCGCGCAGCCAACGCACCAAGTCGGATTTGCTGCGCACTTGCTTGCCGCCGTTCACCAGGGCATGGAGCAGGTCAAATTCGGTGCGGGTCAGCTCCAACTCGGTGCCGTCCACCTCCGCCGTGCGGTCGCTGTCGTTGAGCACTAAACCGTTGAGGGCCCGCGTGGCCGGAGCGCTCCCGGCCGGCACCGCCGCCGACTCAGCAGGGGGCGGTCCGCCGTCGGCCGGCACTGCCACCGTGTCGGCGTCCGGTGCGGCCTCCCCTGCCGGGGATTCGGGGCCGGAGGCGCGGGGCCGGCGCATCATGGCACTGATCCTGGCGCGCAGCTCACGGGGGCGGAACGGTTTGGTGAGGTAGTCGTCGGCACCTGTTTCAAGGCCCAGCAGGGTGTCCATCTCATCGGCGCGCCCTGTCAGCATGATGATGTAGGCGTCACTGAAAAGCCGTACGCGCCTGGCCACTTCGAAACCGTCAATGTCTGGCAAGCCCAAATCGAGGGTGACGATGGCCGGGTTGTATTTTTTAATTGCCTCAACCCCGTCTACACCATTGCTGGCCGTGTAAACCTCAAATCCTGCCTGATTGAGAATTACGCCGATAAGTTCGCGGATATCCTGGTCATCTTCAACGATGACTGCAACACGAGGATTGTCCATTTTTCCCTCACTAAACTTCCAAAGACCAATAAGAAACTTGCCTGTTACGGCGTCTTAGAGCCCCCAGGCCCCTTTGTTACCTACAGTATGGCATTATCGGTACCGGTACCTATACAGGTTTCCCTCTGCGCGGCGCGCCCTTACGGACACCTCGGTGAAGCCACTGCCCAAGTCCTCGAGCACCTCGGTTTTGGCAGAAACGAATGAGTAACGGAAGCAATTTTGACCACCAGCACAGCGAAGTTAACCGATATCCCCGGAGCCCAGCTCATCCGGCGCTACTTTTATGAGCGATCGATGCGGACCCGCATGTTTCTGGCCCAGCTGCCGTTCACCCTGACAGTGGCCCTGGCAGCCACATTGATAGCATTTTTGCAGCCGTCCCTTTTCGCTGGGACCGAACTCGTTGCCGCCGTGGCCATGAGCATTGCGTTGCTGGCCGCGGCCGCGGCCGTCCCGTGGGAAAAGCTGCCGGGGGGCACCTTTTTGGTCATCCCCTATCTGGACTTTGTTGCTGTGGCCCTGTTCCGCGACGGGAGCAACGCGCTGCTGTCTTCGGCGGGCATGTTGGCGTTGTTCCCGGTCTTTTGGCTCTGCGCCTCCGGGTACGCACCGAAAACGGCCGTCATCGCCAGCACCCTGGCAAGCCTGCTGATCGTGTGGATTCCGGTGGTGCAGGCGCCCGGCCCCATCTCGGCGGAGCAATTGGTCAGGCCGTTGCTGTTTCCGTTCATGATGCTGTCCTTCGCCGTCGCCATGGTGGTGCTGACCACCAGCATGGACAAGCAGCACGATGCCTTGGTGGCCCAGGACCTGCAGCGTCGGACAGCCTTGGAGGACAGCCAGCAGCGTGAACGGCTGCTGGCGACCATTGTGGACACGGTCAGTGTGGGGGTGGTGGTGGTGGATGCTGACGGCAACGACCGCCTCATGAACTCCACTCAGGAGGCCATTCACGCCTTGGGCGTACCCCCGGACACCAGTGACCCGCAGGAAAACGAACTGTTGGTGTTCGGCGTCGACCGCGTTCCGCTGGCCGCCGACGCTCGCCCGGTCCGCCGTGCCATCATGGGCGAGTCGTTCACCAACTACCAAATCTGGATTGGTACCGGCGAGCAGGCCAGGGCCCTGTCAACAACTGCCCGCACCATAGTCAATGACGATGGCACGTCCGACGGCGCCGTCATCGCTTTTCACGATGTCACCGACATGGTGGTTGCCCTGGCCGCCAAAGACGACTTTGTGGCGAACGTGTCCCACGAGTTCCGCACCCCCCTCACAGCCATCCAGTCCTACGTGGCCCTGGCCTTGGAGGCGCCCGGACTGGCCCCCAAGGTAGTTGCCTCGTATTTGAAGGTTGCCGAACGCAACGCCGTGCGGCTCAACGGCCTGGTGTCGGATTTGTTGACCACCACCACCATGAGCGTGGATCGGGCCCCCGCCGACGTCGCCAGGCTCATTGCCGATGCCCTTGCCTCCGCTGCGCCGGCCGCGGCAGCCAACGGTGTCGCCGTGAGGTCCCAGTGCCCGCAACCACTGCCGGCTATGATCGACGCCGGCCGGATCGGGCAGGTGTTGGATAATCTGGTTTCGAACGCGGTGAAGTATTCGCCCGACGGCGGGACCCTCACGGTGCGGGCGTGGGCGGACGGAACAGACCTGCACGCCCAGGTCACCGACACCGGCCTGGGCATGAGTGTTGCCGAGCAGGCCGGGGTGTTCAGCAAGTTCTTCAGAGCAGGATCTGCCATGGAACGCGGTATCCCGGGCATAGGTCTGGGGCTGATGATTTCCAAGACAATTGTTGACAACCATGGTGGATCCCTGACCGTGAACAGCACACAAGGTCAGGGAACCACCATGAGTTTGATGATTCCTGGGTGTGTCATCAGTGCCGAAGAGTTTGCCGCCTACTCCTGCCAAACATCTAGGCCGTAGGCCAGGTACTGAACCACCCAGTATTCCGCGTCACCGGCCTGGCTGCCGTTCATCGGCACAATACGCAAAGTGTATTGTCCGTAAGAGTCAGCCGCCCAGGCAGGGCTCCCCCACCGGTCCAGCACCCGGGGCGGGAAGGTCAAGGTGGCGTTGCGAGCGACAGTGGTGAATTCTGCACCATACTTCTTCGTGGTCCCCCCACTGCCGGTGCTCTTGGATTCGACGCTGACCACATAACTGGTGGCAGTGGCAGCTGCTGTCCAGTTGATGCGCAGCACGTTGTCTTGGGCCGCGGGAGGCCACGGTACCGGCGCGGCAGTGAGCGTGAAGGAACCCAGCGGGGACCTGCCTTCCGGGCTGGCGTAGGCGCATTGCTGCGACCACTTCTGGTGCTTGACCGTCCTGTAGACCGGGTCACCGGCAACACCGCCCTTCATGGGTAGAATCCGCAGGATGTACAGGCCGTAGGCCTTCTGGGTGTTGTCAAGAACAAAACTGGCCGTATTCACGGTGACAGTCTTTGACTGCGGGGAACCGTAGTTCTTCTCACTGGTACTCAAGGAAACAACGTAGCTGATGCCGCTGGAGGCATTGGCGGGCCAATTGACAGTGTATTTTCCGGAGTTTCCATCGGCTCTGCAGGTAACCTTGTCCGGATCCATGGTCGCGGGCCGTGGGGCAATCACAGGACTGAGCACAATGTTTCCCTGGCTACCGGGCGTCGGGCTCGGTGCCGGCGCAGCCCCTGCGGTGATGGCGATGGTGGCTGTTGCGCTTTGGTTCCATTTGGCGATCGCGACACCGCCGCCACCCAACAGCACTACCACGAGAAACGCCACGGCCGCCATGGTGAACCCGGGCAGCTGACGCAGTCGGCGGGCAGCGCGCCGAACACGGTTGCCCGGCATCGGTTCTGGTTGCTGCGGTCCTGCTGGGCTCATCGAGTCCTGCTCCGTTTCCGAACTGAGGTGAATACGTACACGCATGCGCTGATGAGCGCAAGCCACGGCCAGGGGTTGTGGGCGGTTGCTTCCACATTACTTTGCAGCCGGCGCAATAAAGGCTGCGGCTCCCGAGCCGCCAAAACCCCTTGCTGCTCCGCTGGTCCAGGGCCGGCCACCGGTGGTGCACCGCTGGCTGTCTCCGCACCGTTGACGGCGCCTTCGGCCGCCTGCGTCCGGCCGGTCACCGTGCCGTTCAACCTGGCCTCCACCGTGCCGGCAGTCCCACCACTGACGGGCAGGGTGAGCGCTGCGCCTGCGGCGGGCGGAGTGTCTGGACGCCCGGAGCAAGGCCCAACGAGCTCCCCGGCACCTCGCTCTTGCAGCACAAACATCAGGGTGAAGTCGGCTGCCTGGTTCCGGGTGGAGTTGGGTGCTTGCAGCGTCAGGCCCAGGGCAAGGGTCAGGGGCAGTACCTCGCCTGCGGCCAGCGTCCAACCATTGATGACAGGTGTGCAGGCGCCGGGGAACGGTAGTGTGGCGGCCGTTGGACTGTGGCTTGGAGCGTGCGTTTGCAGGCGCAGGTATCCGGGCAGGAAAGCTGCGCCGGCGTTGGCGGTGTTGTGCGCACCGACGGAGAGCTGTGCGCTGTGGTTGCTGGCGTTGCGGACCCAGATAAGCCCTTGCCGTGATTCTCCTGGAACATAACCTTTTGTGCTCCTAAACATGGTTGGAGGTGCGTCGGCGGCGAAGTGGACGCCGTCGCCGCTTAGCTCAAGCAGATCATTTGTGGTCTCGGCGCCCGTGGCAGGCCCCGCCAGCAGTGTTCCCAGGGCAACGCTTGCCGCGATGGCCATGACGGCCCTGCGTGCCGAACCGGCGAGGCCGCGCAGCGGGACGCTGCTCATCAGATGTTGTCGCGATCGGCCTGTTTGCCGCGCTTGGACTCCACGGCGCCCCTGACCATGCTCAACGCACCCAGGGCGATAAATCCGACGGCGATGACTGGAAGCAGTGTGCCGCGCTGTTCGCCCGCGGCATGGGCGGCGAAGCCCACATAAGGTACTGCGTAGAGCAGCTTGCCCTTGATCTGTACTTCCTGGACGGTTGCCGCGTCTGCCAGCGAGTTATTGTCGCCCTTGGTGGTGAATACTCGTTGACCACTTTGGGTGGAGCCCACGGAGGTGATGCGGTGTGAAATAACGTCCGGCTTGCCGGACTCTATCTGGTAGGTGATGACATCGCCGGCCCGGAGCGTGTCAACAGCAGCAGGCTTGACCACCAGGAATGTTCCGGGCGCATAGTGGGGGGCCATGGAGTTGGTCAGCACGGTGTAGGTCTGTGAGCCGGTGGCTAGGGGTATCACAATCATGATCAGGGCGCTGAGCGCCGCCAGCACGAGCACCACATAGGAGCCCCAGACGCCAATCTGGTGCAGGACTCCGCGGGTGGGCACCTTGGCTGCCGGGTCAGCGGGCGGGGCAGAAACATCGCTGGTGACGGGGCTGAGAACAGTCATGGTGGACCCTCTTAGAGTTGGTTGACGATGATCGGGACGGCAACGGCGGCGGTTTGTCCGCCAAGTTGCGCCGGCATGGTGGCGGCCAGGGTGACTTGGAAGCACAGCACGGCGCTTGCGGTTTTGGCGATGTCCACGGTGGCCGTGCCGTTGGCCGGAGCTGACGCGTAGAGTGAGGCTTGGGAGCACTGTGAGAGCGCTGTTGCGGCCACCACCTTAACCCCCAGGTAGGGTGCAAGCGGAGATCCAGCATTGTTCTCTATGGCCGGGACACCCGTGCTGGCCCGTACCGTGAAGGGCCCTCCGGCGTTGGTCACATTGCCCAACTGCACGCCCGCGTAGCTGCTGTGCCCGGGGGCCACAAGCCCTGCCGGGGTGGTGCTCAGCGCCAGCGTGGCAGCCGTCCCGTCGGGCAAGGTCATGTCGGTGTACGCACTGGTCGTGGTATCGGTGAGGCTGATCCGAAAATCTGCGGACTGAACCACACCGGCGTCTGCTGCCGCGAATTTGTTCCACAGGGCGTAGCTCCCTTGGACTGTGAGAAGACCCAACACCACGGCAACGAGCACGAGGCCGGTGGCTTTCAGTGCGCGGGTGCTTTTCATGGCTGCTTCCGTTGGGAGGGGTGGTGGCGTGTTGGAGCGGGGTCCAACACACCACCGTCAGGGGTCTGTGGAGACGTGGTGTTAGAGGCCGTTGCTGCCGGCCGGGGCCTGCTGCTCGAGCTTGTAGCCGATGGAGCTGAAGTCAACGGTCGAGTTCACCGAGTTCCGGGCTGTCGTTGATTCCTTGAACGCAAAGGTTGTCGAGGCTGTCACAACACCTGTGTTGGCGGGAGTCAATTTATCGTCCTTCAGGACCGCCCCGCCCTTGCTGTCGCTCAACCTCGTCGCCGAAACGACGGCATTGGCGCCGAAGCCCTTGTCAGCTGCGGCACCGGTGACAGCCAGCTTGGCAACCATCAAATCGCCGGACAACGTCACATTCAGCTGCTGCGTGTACGTCAAGGAGTCACCCGGCACAACCTTGTAGGTGGTGATGTCGATCGGGTTGCCGGAAGCGTTCGTCCACACGGCCGACTTGGCCACGGGTACCAGGTTCAAGTCACCGGAAACCACTGAGCCCATGGCGGCAGAGTTTGCCTGGTTCCAGGTAGCCAACGTTCCGCCACCACCTGCCAGCAGGATAACGCCTACACCAGTTGCAATTGCGCCTTTAGCCATCTTGTTCATGTTCAGACCCCTTGTTGACGTTCAATTCACGTTCACTCGGCAAGCGTTCCTGCCGATGAATTCAACAATGCTGCAACCACCTCAAGAAACAACGCCACAAAGCCGGAAGATTACAACAAGAAAAACACAAGATTTCCGCCACCCGCTGTGCCGCCGGGCAAGCTCAAGAGCACCTCAAGAGATCCACGGTAGAGGGCGCCGGCAGGTCACCAAACGTCGCAATCCCCCCGATGTGAGATTATCGGTACCAACAACTTGTTGCCTGGCGGTTGTGCCGGCCCTGGCCACGACCGGCCCCTCACGGGTACCTCTGTTGGTGCGGGGTTGGCGCGGAGAAGCCACGTCGCGACGTCGATGGAGGGAAGCCCACATGACCCACCCGGATAGTCAACAAAAATCCGCCCGCTTCTTGGACCGGCTGCAGCCTATGCGCAGGCGAGTCTTTCTGAACCAGTTGCCGTTGGCGCTGCTAATGATGGTTGCGGTTGTCATTGCCGCAGTCGTCTATCCGTTGTCGTTCCAGGAGCCCTTGTTCATCGCCGCATTGGTGATGCACGCCTTGTTGCTGCTGGCAGCCATCGCCGTCCCCTGGGAGAAGCTTCCGCGAGGGGCTTTTTTGATCATCCCCTACCTGGATTTTGTGGCGATTGGCCTTTTCCGTGGCGGCAATCAACAATTCCTCGCCGCTGTTGGGTTGCTGATCTTTTTCCCCGTCTTCTGGCTGGCGTCCTCGGGGATCGCCCGCAGAACCGCTGCGGTGGTCAGCGTGACGGCCGCCTTGCTCATCGTGTGGCTGCCTGTGCTGCTGTCCCCGAACGGCTTCACCCTGGAGCAGCTGGCAAAGCCCCTGCTCTTTCCGCTGGTGGTGCTTGCCTACGTCACCACAGTGCTTGCCGTGACCAACACGGTGCACGTGCAGCGGAAGGAGTTGGAAGCCAAGGACGCCGAACTGCGCGCCAGCCTGCACGCCAGCCAGCAACGGGAACGGCTCTTGGCAACTGTGGTGGACACTGTCGCCGTGGGTGTTGTGGTGGTGGATGCCGACGGTCATGACACGCTGATGAATGCGACCCAGAAGGCCCTGCACCTCCATGCGCTGCCGCTGGAGATTGCCGACCCGCAGGAAAAGGACTTGCTGGTTTTCGCGGTCGACACCGTCACGTCCCTGGAGGCTGAGGAGCGCCCGGTGCGACGGGCCGTCCGGGGTGAGGCGTTCACCAACTACCAGATGTGGCTGGGCGCTGGGGACCAGGCGCGGGCTGTTTCCACCGCTGCACGGCCCATCCTCACGGAGGACGGCAGCTTTGACGGTGCGGTGATTGCTTTTCATGACATCACCGACATGATGGCGGCGCTGGAGGCCAAAAATGATTTCGTGGCGAACGTTTCGCACGAATTCCGTACCCCTCTGACCTCCATCCAGGGCTACTTGGACATGGTGTTGGAGGAACCGGAGGCGCTCACCGCCGACGTTCACAACTATCTGAGCATAGCCTCACGCAATGTTGATCGGCTCAGTTCGCTGGTCTCTGATCTGCTGACCACTGACTCGTTGACGCTTCAGCTGAGCCGGCGCGATTTCGCCTCCCTGGTCGCGGAAAGCATGTCCACGGCTGCGCCTGGGGCCGAGCTCAACCAGCTCACGCTGGTCGCCGAGGTGCAAGGGCCCTTGCAGGCGTTCATCGATGTCAGGCGGATTGGCCAGGTACTGGATAATTTTGTGTCCAATGCCGTGAAGTACTCTCCCGACGGCGGTACCATCACCGTGCGAGCCTGGGCTGATGGTGCGGATTTGTGGTGCGAAGTTCAGGACACCGGCATGGGCATGAACACGCAGGAGCAGGCTGAAGCTTTTACCAAGTTTTTCCGGGCCAGGTCAGCTATGGCCCGCTCCATCCCGGGTATCGGCTTGGGGTTGATGATTTCGCGAACCATTGTTGCCAAACATGGCGGCACCATCAGCTTGAGCAGTGCCCGAGGCGTGGGAACGACGATCGGGTTTGTGCTGCCGGGGTGCTTGACTGTTGGCAACGGAACCGGCGGACGTGCCGTGCCCGCCCAATCTGTGGCCGGTGCCGCGACGTAACGTGGCCACCACGATGACACCAAAAACCCACAAGATTTCCTCAGGTTTGTCCGTTTGTCTAAGGTTTCGTCAAGTTTCAACTATTTCTTGAAGAACCAGTTAATTTCCGGTCTACTGCCGATAGTCTTACAACGGCACTCATGAACCATTGAGGTCGCACTTCACACGAAGGCAGGAGGCGGGGACTAGACCATGACAGTCACAGCATTGCCGCTTGTCTGCACAGCCACCTTGCACTCCCTTGAGGAGTCCCTCGACGGCGAGTACACCCTGTGCCGTAACTTTGTGTGCCGCTACGTGGAGATGTGGCCCGGACGTTTTGTTCGCCTTCGTGAGGCTGTCGCCGCCGGACACCACGAGGCTGCCTTGGACGCAGCACTAAGCCTGCGCAGCTCCAGCATGATGGTGGGGGCAGCCCGGCTCGGCGAGCTGACCGGAGATCTCATCAGGATCCTGGAAACTGGCTGCAACGCTGCCGCCGCCACCAAGCTTGCGGCCCTGGGTCGGTGCGGAAACCAAACCGCCTGCCAGTTGACGGCAAGCTACGTCAACGTGGCCTAGCGTTTCACCGTGATTGGCGGCAAGCAAACTTTCCGCCGCCTTGCTGTTGCCGTGATGGCCGCCTATTTGTTGGCGCTTGCCCTCATAGTCTTCTGGCCCACCGGAGCTCCGGCCATGGTGGCGGAACAGGCGCTCGTAGCGGCTTAGCTCGTCTGGTTCAGCGCATCCTCGGCAGCAACCCAGGCCAGCATGGCGCACTTGACCCTGGCCGGGAACTTGGACACACCCGAGAGCGCCGCGGCGTCGCCCAGGATTTCCTCGTCGGCTTGCAGTTTTCCGCGGGAGCGCATCACCTCACGGAAACTCTCAATCAGCGAATGCACCTCGGCGCGGCCCAGCCCCTCCAGCATTTCGCTGAGGATGGACGCGGACGCCATGGAAATGGCGCACCCGTCCCCCGCCCAGTGAATCCCGGACACCACGCCGTCGGCCGTCTCAAGGCGCAAGGTGATCTCATCCCCGCAGACGGGGTTCAACTGGTGGCACTGCCCCACGTTCTGGGGCAGGTGCAAACCCTGCAACTGCTCATCCGGCAGGTCGGCGCCGTACCGGGCCTTGGACTGCTCCAAAATGATCTGCTGATACAGCGAATCCAACGAACTCATGGGACTTATGCTCCGTTCACGCCGAAGTAGGCGCGCACCCCGGCCACAGCGGCCAGGAACGTGTCAACTTCTGCTGTGGTGTTGTACAAATATGTGCTGGCCCGGGTTGAGGCGTTCAAGCCCAGGCGCCGGTGCAGGGGTTGGGCGCAGTGGTGCCCCACCCGGACGGCGATGCCGGCAGCGTCAAGGAACTGACCGACGTCATGCGCGTGCACCCCTTCCACCTCGAAGGAGGCCAGGCCCGCCCGCGGGATGCCTGACGCCGGACCCAAGACCCTGATGCCCTCAATGCCTTCGAGCCCGCGCACCAGGCGCTGGCCCAGCGCCGCTTCCCACTCGTGGATGCGTTCCATACCGGTTTCGCGCAGGTAGTTCGTGGCCGCGGCCAGCGCGGCCGCCTGGGAAATGGGCTGGGTGCCGGCTTCAAAGCGCTGCGGCGCCGGCAAGTAGGCGGCTTCTGCCATGGTGACGGTGGTGATCATGGACCCTCCCGTGAGGAACGGTGGCATGGCATCGAGCAGTTCCGCACGCCCATAAACACCGCCAATGCCTGTGGGCGCCAGCATCTTGTGGCCCGAGAACACGGCAAAGTCAACATCCAGGGCTTTCACATCCAAGGGCAGGTGGGGGGCCGACTGGCAGGCGTCCAGGACCACCAGCGCACCCACCGCATGAGCCATGGCGCTCAGTTGGGCCACCGGGTTGATGACGCCGGTGACGTTGGAGACGTGGGTGAAGGCCAGGACCCTGGTTTTTGCCCCGATGAGCTCGGCCGCGGCGTCCATGTCCAGGGTGCCGTCGTCGTGGATGGGGATGAAACGCAAGGTGGCGCCGGTGCGCCGGCACAGCTCCTGCCAGGGGATCAGGTTGGCGTGGTGTTCCATTTCGGTGACCAGCACCTCATCCCCGGCCCTCACGGCAAACCTCTTGGCATGCTCGGAAACTTCTCCAACGCTGGCGTTGCCGAAGGAGTACGCAAGGAGGTTCAGCCCGGCGGTGGCGTTTTGGGTCCACACCAGCTCATTGTCCTGCGCGCCAATGAAGGCTGCAACTGTGCTGCGGGCATCCTCAAAAACATCCGTGGCGGCCACGGCCAGCGTGTGGGCGCCACGGTGCACTGCTGAGTTGCGCTGCTCGTAGTATTCCTGTTCGGCCTCCATGACGCTGAAAGGATTCTGTGAGGTGGCACCGGAGTCAAGGTACACCAGCGGCTGGCCGTTGACTTCCGTCGCCAAGATGGGGAAGTCGTTGCGAATGCGCAGAACTTCGACATCCCCCAGTGGGGTGAGGTGATCGTGTTGCGTGGATCCTGTCACCAAAATTGTGCTCCTTCGCTAGCGCAGCAGGCCGGTGTTCGGCTCGCAGGGGACACAACTGAATACGTCACATCCATTTCACCTAATTGTTGCACTGTTAGGCAGCGGGGGCATCTCAGGTTCGGCTTACTCGAGCAGGGCCAGCAGGTAGCTTCCGTAGCCGGACTTCATCAGATGCCCGGCCCTGTCGCGCAGCTCCTGATCGCTGAGGAAACCCATGCGCCAGGCAACTTCCTCCGGGGCGCCGATCTTTAACCCCTGCCGGTTCTCCACGGTGCGCACAAAGGTGGAGGCGTCGTTGAGGTCACTGAAGGTGCCGGTATCCAGCCAGGCCGTGCCGCGGGGCAGCAATTCCACGTGCAATTCACCGCGCGCCAGGTAGACCTTGTTGACATCTGTGATCTCCAGCTCCCCCCGGTCTGAGGGTTTCAGATTTTTGGCGATATCGATGACGTCATTGTCATAAAAATACAGCCCGGGCACCACATAGTTGCTGCGGGGACTGACAGGCTTTTCCTCCAGCGAAATGACAGTGCCGCGGCTATCAAATTCCACCACACCATAGGCGCCGGGGTCCTTGACCCAATACCCAAAGATGGATCCGCCGCGCAGGTACTCATGTTTTTGCAACTCGGCACCCAGGCCCGGGCCGTAGAAAATATTGTCCCCCAGCACCAAGGCCACAGTGTCACGGCCAATGTGGTCTGCGCCCAACAAGAACGCCTGCGCCAAACCGTCCGGTGAGGGTTGCTCCTTGTACGTGAGACTCACCCCAAATTGGCTACCGTCACCTAACAACCGGCGGAACTGTTCGGCGTCGTGCGGGGTGGTGATGATCAGGATGTCCCTGATGCCGGCCAGGATCAGCGTGGACAGGGGGTAATAAATCATGGGCTTGTCATACACCGGGACAAGTTGTTTGCTGATGCCCAAGGTGATCGGATGCAGCCGGCTTCCCGTGCCTCCGGCGAGAATGATGCCGCGCATTTTACCGTCCTAACACCAATTACTGCGTTGATGGAACTACGCTGGGGTCATGATGAGACTTCTGGTTACCGGTGGTGCTGGTTTCATTGGGGCTAACTTTGTCCACTATGTCATAGCTCACACCGATTTTCAGGTGATAGTGCTGGATAAATTGACGTACGCCGGCCACCAATCCTCGCTGGCCGGACTGCCGGCGGAGCGTCTTAGCTTTGTTCGCGGCGATATTTGCGATGCGGCCCTGGTGGATTCACTGGTTGCCGGGGTGGACGCCGTGGTCCACTACGCGGCCGAGTCTCACAATGACAACTCCTTGAGCGATCCTTCACCGTTTCTGGCCACGAACATTATGGGCACCTACACGCTGCTGGAATCGGTGCGGCGGCACGGGAAAAGGTTCCACCACATCTCCACGGACGAGGTTTACGGGGACTTGGCGCTGGATGATCCGCGCCGGTTCACCGAACACACCCCCTACAACCCGTCGAGCCCGTATTCCGCCACGAAGGCCGGCTCGGATCTGCTGGTGCGGGCGTGGGTGCGTTCCTTCGGGGTGGCGGCGACCATCAGCAACTGCTCCAACAACTATGGCCCGTACCAACACGTGGAGAAGTTCATCCCCCGCCAGATCACCAACATCCTTGACGGCATCCGGCCCAAACTCTACGGTTCGGGGCACAATGTGCGCGACTGGATCCACGCCGAGGACCACTCCCGCGCCGTGCTGCGCATCTTGGCCCGTGGCGTGCCGGGGGAAACGTACTTGATCGGCGCCGACGGGGAAAAGAGCAACAAGGAGGTCATCGAGGCCATCCTGACGAGCATGGGCCAGCCGGCGGACGCTTACGATCTGGTGACCGACAGGCCGGGCCATGACCTGCGCTACGCTATCGACTCCAGCAAGTTGCGGACCGAACTGGGCTGGGTTCCCGCCCACTCCGATTTTGCGGCGGGACTTGCCGCCACCATTGACTGGTACCGGGAAAACCAACACTGGTGGCGGGCGCAAAAGGCCGGCACCGAGGCAAAGTATGTGGCCGCCGGTGAGCGGCTCCGCCCAGCAGCGTCCGGCCGGGGCGCATAGATGCCAGACCTGGAATTCGGTAAACAGCTCAGCTGCACCACAACACCGATTGCCGGGGTGTTGCTTTTTGCACTGCCGGTGCACGGGGACAACCGCGGCTGGTTCAAGGAGAACTGGCAGCGGGAGAAAATGGTGGCCGCGGGACTGCCCGATTTTGGCCCCGTACAAAACAACGTCTCCTTCAACGAAAAAGCAGGTACCACCCGCGGCATCCATGCAGAACCGTGGGACAAGTTCATCTCCGTGGCGACAGGTAGCGTCTTTGGTGCGTGGGTGGATCTGCGTGTTGGCCCCACGTTTGGCACTGTCTTCACGGCCGTGCTGGATCCTGCCACAGCGATTTTCATCCCCCGAGGTGTGGGCAACGCCTTTCAAACCCTCAGCGACGGCACCGTCTACAGCTATCTGGTCAACGACCACTGGTCGGCGGCAGCGCAGGCGAGCTACACGTTCTTGAACCTGGCCGATCCCACGGTGAACATTCCCTGGCCCATCCCGCTGACGCAGGCTGAACTCTCCAGCAAGGACAAGGACCACCCGTTCTTGGCGCAGGTGAGCGCCATGGCACCGAAGAAGACGCTGGTTCTGGGCGCCAATGGTCAGCTCGGCATGGCGTTGCGTCACCTGTTCAGTGGCGATCCTTGCGTCGAGTTTGCCACACGCACGGACCTTGACCTGGCCGGGCCGGATCCCTTCGCCGGCACAGAATTCACCGGCTACGCCACCATCATTAATGCCGCCGCCTACACCTCGGTGGACTCGGCCGAAACCGCTGCCGGCCGGGCGGCGGCCTGGGCGGTGAACGCCACGGCTGTGGCGACCCTGGCCCGGCACTGCACCGCCCACAACATCACGCTGGTGCACATCTCCAGCGACTACGTCTTTGACGGCAGCATGTCCGTGCACACGGAGGAGGAACCGCTCTCGCCGCTGGGCGTGTACGGGCAGAGCAAGGCCGCCGGTGACATTGCCGCCGCCACGGTGCCCGCCCACTACATCGTGCGTACCAGCTGGGTGGTGGGCGGTGGCAATAACTTTATCGCCACCATGGCCGCCTTGGCCGGGCGCGGGCACCAACCGCAGGTGGTCAACGATCAGTACGGCCGCTTGAGCTTCGCCGCCGATATCGCGGCAGGCATCGGCCACCTGCTCGCCACCGGCGCCGCGTACGGCACCTACAACCTCAGCAACAGTGGCCCGCTCCAGTCCTGGGCGGATATTGCCGCTGACGTGTACCAGGCGCTGGGTCTGCCCCGCGAGTGGGTCACAGGGGTCAGCGCCGCGGCCTACTTCGCTGGCAAAGAGGCAGCGCCACGGCCAACCCACTCGGCCCTTGCCCTGGCAAAGATTCGGGCCACCGGATTCGACCCGCCCAGTGCACGGAGCCGGCTCCTGGAATTCCTGACCCCGCGAGCGTGAAGCGATACACTTGCCTCGTAGCACCACTCAACAGAAGTCACTGGTAGGCCTAAGGGGTCTCAATGCTCATTTCAGTCATAGGTTGTGGATATTTAGGTGCCGTACACGCGGCGTGCATGGCGGACTTGGGGCACGACGTCGTAGGCATTGATGTTGATGACGCCAAGATTGCCTCGCTCAATGAGGGGAACGCGCCCTTCTTTGAGCCCGACATGCCAGAGTTGCTCGCCAAGGGGTTGAGCGGCGGCCGATTGACCTTCACCACGGACGTGTCCGAGGTTGCGCCGTGTGAGGTGCATTTTCTGGCGGTGGGGACACCGCAGCGCAAGAATGAAAAGGCCGCGGATCTGCGTTTTGTGGACAGCGCCGTGGATAGCCTCATCCCGCACCTGCGTCCCGGGGCCATTGTTGTTGGCAAGTCCACCGTGCCGGTGGGTACTGCCGCCCGGATCACCGAACGAATCCACCAGGACTCCCCCGACACCGTGGTGATCTGGAATCCGGAATTTTTGCGCGAGGGATTTGCCGTGGCAGATACCTTGGCGCCAGATCGGCTGGTGTACGGTCTGGCGGCCGGCACTGAGGACTCCGCACTGGTCCTGGATGAGATTTATGCTGCTGCGTTGAGTGCCGGAACGCCGCGGATTGTTACCGACTTCGCCACCGCCGAACTTGTCAAGGTGGCGGCAAACGCTTTCCTGGCCACCAAGATTTCCTTCATCAACGCCATGGCCGAGGTGTGCGAGGTGGCCGGTGCCGACGTGGTCCAGCTCGCTGACGCGATAGGGCACGACCCCCGGATTGGGCGCCGCTTCCTCAACGCCGGGCTCGGGTTCGGTGGTGGCTGCCTGCCCAAGGACATTCGCGCGTTCATGGCCCGAGCCGGCGAGTTGGGGGCGGACCAGGCTTTGACGTTCCTGCGCGAGGTTGACTCGATTAATATGCGACGGCGGTCACGCACCATCGATCTGGCCCGCGAGGTGTGCGGGGGCAGCCTGCTGGGCAAACGCATCGCCGTGTTGGGCTTGGCCTTCAAACCCAATTCCGACGACGTGAGGGACTCCCCCGCGCTGAGCGTGGCGGCACAGTTGCAGCTCCAGGGCGCCTCGGTGGTGGCCACCGACCCCAAGGCGGTGGCGAATTCGGCCAAGCGGTTCCCGGAGCTGGTGTTTTCCGAGTCACTGGAAGAAGCTGTCACGGGCGCCGACGCCATCATGCTGCTGACCGAATGGCAAGAATACGTTGACCTGGACCCGTTTGAGTTGGCGGCCTTGGTGGCGGCCCCTGTCATTGTGGATGGCCGCAACTGTCTGGACCCGGGCAAATGGCGCGCGGCCGGGTGGACGTACCGCGCCCTGGGCCGCCCCTAGAGCTGGTCCAGCCACCGCCCTCCGGCGCTTGCGCATAGTGTTGAGCAGTGAAGAAATTTGAGTCCGGCCAAGAAGCGGCCAATGATCCTCGTGTTGTGGTCTTCGGGCGCCTGTTGGGTGCGGCGAACCGGCTGGAATACCTCCTTGGCCGCGGCCTGGAACGAGAGTTCGGCATCACGCACCCACTCTTTGAACTTCTTCTCCTGGCAGGGCGGGCCGGCGCCGAGGGAATCCCGGTGCGCGACATCGCCCAGGCGAGGGTCCTGACCTCAGGTGGAGCGACCCGTTTGGTGCAGCGCGCGGCAACACTGGGCCTGATTGAACGCGAAAGCTCCGCTCGCGACGCCCGGGTTCAGCTGATCCGTCTGTCGGCGCGGGGAGAGGACGTGCTTCTTTGCGCCAGTACCCGCCACGTGGAGAACATCGAAACGTACCTTGTGGATCTACTCACCCCCGCCGAGGCCGAGGTTTTTGCCACCGCCGTGAAAAAGATCAGCAAAAACGCCGCGCAGCTGCTGCCGATCATGCCCTGATCGGCCATGTCAGGGAACTCGGGAATAGCTGACAGCTCAGCTATTGTTGTACTTGAGTGGACGCGCCCGGCGCGACTCACCCCGGGCAAATCGAGGCCAATCGAGGAAAGGTTCACCACATGTCACTGAAATTTGAGGTCTTCGATCTCGACTTCCCTGCGGGTTCGCCCAACAAGTCAGCCACCTTGATCACCGGCCACACCAAGGCACTGCTCGTGGACGCCGGCTTCACCCGGGCTGACGGGCACCGTCTCGTCGCGGCAGTCCTGGACTCCGGCAAGGACCTGGAAACTGTCTTCATCAGCCACACCGACCCCGACTACTACTTCGGCCTGGAAGTCATCGCCGGCGCCTTCCCCGAGGCCAGAATCCTGGCGACCCCCCTCGTCATTGAGCACATCAAGGTGAGCTAAGAGGGCAAGCTCGCAGCCTGGGCCGCCTTGGGGGCAAACCTGCCCACCCGCCTGGCCGCCATCACTCCCCTCAGGGCCGACGCGATCGACCTCGAAAGCTACCGCTTCGAGCTCCGGGGCGGCTCGGCGGCCCTTCCCGACCGTCACTACCTGTACAACGCAGATCACCACGCAGTCGTCGGCGGGTTTTGGTCTTCCAGGAGGAGCACGTCTGGACAGCAGATACCGCAACTGCCGCGTTGCGCTCCGCCTGGATCGATCTCCTTGACCAGATGCAGGCCCTGGACCCGGACCTCGTCATCGCAGGCCACCGCCTGCCGGGATCTGCCAACGACGCCACGGGTATCACCTACACCCGGACGTACCTGCAAGACTTCGAGCGATTCCTCTCCACCGCGGCCGATGCAGCAACAGCTACCGCCGCGCTGGTCGAAAAGTACCCGAACTCCGGTATGCTCATCGCCGCACAAGTCGGGCCCAAGGTTGCCACGGGAGAAATGACATGGGGCTGACCAACACCGAACCCGCCCCGTCAACCTCCCCGCGCGACGTCGTCCGCCGGCAATACCTCGCCTCGGCTGCCGGTGACCTCGAGGCACTTCGTGCCACGCTGGCCCCGGATGTCGAATGGACCGAAATGGCTGGCTTCCCCCTTGCCGGCACCTACCGCACCCCCACCAGCGTCACCTCCAATGTCATGGAAGTCCTCGGCCGGGACTGGGAAGGCCGGACGGCCCACGACCACACCTACATCGTCGACGGCGAAAACGTGGTGGTCCTGGCCCGGTACACGGCCACCCACCTGGCGACAGGAAACCCCTCAACGTCCGGGTAGCCCACCACTTTGTCGTCCGTGGCGGGCTCATCGTCCGTTTCGAACAATTCGTCGACACAGAGAAAGTCGCCGAGGCAAGCCAGCCCCCACCCAGCTGACCGGACCGGCGCTATGCGTCGCTCACGGAGATGCTTCGAAACTGTGCGGCGGGCCCGTTGTCGTAGTTTCGGCACAGGGAAAAGTAGCCGCCCCGGAACTGGCTGTCCTGTGAGGTGAGCAACCAGCCAATGCCGTCGTCGCGGTCGATTCTCAGCTCGGTGTCACTGACTTGAATCCGGAACCGCATCCAGTTTCCGGCTTTTGGCGGCTCGGTCTTCACCGCTCTGATCAGTTTTCCGGACACCTTGCCGGCGGCCCTGGAGAAGAGTTCAAGGGAGCCACTGCCGCGCAGGACCAGGTGATATCCGCTCACCTCGCTGGGTTCTCGCACCAGGTAGGCGGCATCACTTTCTTGGCCGAAGGCAACACCGGCGTGTTCAAAGTCGGCCGGTACCTTATCCGGCCACGCCAGGTGAAAACTGATGGTGTAGTTGCGCGGCTGGATGGGACACAGCGATCCCATGCTGTAGCTTGATTTTTCTTTTTGGTCCAAGCGCACAGCCGCTGCCCCGGGTATGAGCAGCGGCTGCCTGTTCCAGGCCAGGGCCGACGGCAGATCCCCGGCCGCCCGCAGCCCCGTGGAGAATTGGTCGTGGGTGCTCTTCGCCTTTCCCGAGGTGACGTAGGGGAAGTTGGAGCACATCATTCCCTGCACACCCCATGCGGCCATGGTGTCCCGCAACGACCGGGTATGAACTTCCCAACAAATGACGGGTTTGCCCGTGTCCACCAGCTCCTGAACAATGCGCTGCGGCGCCGAGTGGTGAACACCCAGGTAGTCGAAATCGCCGGAAAACTGCGCAATCTTGGCATAGTCTTCCGGCGCAAAATACCCCCACGTTGCGTAGCCCTTCTCCTTGAAAACACTAAACCGTCGGGACGGGGCGGGTTGTTTCCAAATGAAATGCTCCGTCGGGTTGGGGTAGCTTTCCATCAGCTCTAGCAGGGCCTCCGTGTTGGTTCCTTGTTTGTCTTCGATAAAGATGACCCGGTGGGCGGCATGTTCGTCAAGGACCTCCTTGAGCCGGGGAATCGGCAATAAGTTACTGTGCGGTCCCAGCCACTGGCGGGCGTTGTTGTCCAACGTTTGCAGCTCCGCGAAGGTGCTTGTGGCAATGTCCACGCCCACACCAGTCATCCGCAAGGTGGAGAGGTCATGATGGCAAATCAACACCCCGTCGCTGCTGGCCTGAACGGATATTTCAAGGGCCTTCGCCCCTGCCTCCACGGCGCGGTGGTAGGCGGATTGGGTATGCTCGGGCCAGTTGTCCCCGGACCCACGGTGGGCAATATAGAACGGCGTGGTGGCAAACAAGTCCTTGACGGTGAAGTTCGCCGGCGGCGGTCCCGAGTCGCAGGCGCTCAAGGCGAGCAGGGCTGTACTGAGGATCAAAAACTGTCGGCGGCTGACTGCTGTGCTCATTTCAGGCTTCGCCCTCGTTGATAGTCGATGCCTGGTTCACCAACATTCGTGCCCCGGTCCCCTGCTGCGGAGCGCGCGTCAGTGGCCACAACAATCAGGGCCAGGATCGTCCAGACAATGATCCCCGCCACTGAGCGTGTTGCCAGGGAACTGTACGTTTGCGGTATGGCTACCGCCAACACGCCGGCAAGGACAAGTCCCCCACCGATCTTGGCCCGCGCACCGCGAAGCACAATGAACACCATGGAGCCAAAATACATCAGGGCGAACAAGACACCCACATCTATCGAGTACATCAAGATGGAGCTTTCCAGGCTTGTCCCGAGGCCGGCGGTCTGCCCCACCTGGTAGCTCGATGTCATTCCTTGCCCGGTGAGAATGAACTGCGGCCACGTATCCAGGAAGAATCTGGTGGCCGCCTCCCGGGCCTGGCCGGAGCCCGTGTCATCAACAAACCTGCCCAAAACGCCCGCGGCCAGGGGTGAATCGTAGAAGAGGTACCCGGCCGTCACCAACACCACCAGCATGAAGGCCTTGGCCAGGAATTTTGCTGTGGATCTCATCACCACCAGCAGGGCCACGGCGAGGAAGATCAGGATGCCAACCCGTGACTGGGTGGTCAATACTGCCGTGGCAAACAGTGCCAGCAGGGGAAGTTGGATGGCCAGACGCCGAACCCCGGCCAACAAGGCAGCGACTGTGCACAGGGCGAAGGACAGAGCCAACGGCTGGTCAAAGGTGCCCATCCAGCGTGATTGTTCCGGCGTGAACCAATACTGGGTTTCAAAACCGTTTTCATAGAACAGCACGCTGTGGGTGCTCCACTGGATCACGGCAATGACGCTCACGGCCGCCGCGAAGGTTAACAGCACGGCCCGCAATTTAGTCACCAGGGCCGGGTCCTTGGGCCCAAGGGAGACTATGACGATGAACAACACCACAGGCGCCATCACCTGGTCCACCAGCACCACCAGGCCACCGCCACTGCCCTGAGCCTCCGTGGCAAGGATTCCTGCCACCGCCACAACGGCCAAAGTAAGGAACAGATATGCGTACTTGGAGATCACTCGCGCCACGGCGTCGGAGTTGAAAAGCAGTTGAACCGCGGCGGTCAGGAAAATCAGCCAGCTCCCGGCGTGGAGGGACAAGGGCCCGGCGCTTTGCCCCGTGATCAAGGGGCTACCCACGGTGGGGACAAAGAACATCAGCGCCAGCACGGCCACGACCAGGATGAACGGTTTGCGGCGCAACACAAAGGCAGCGGCCCCGCACAATCCGATCCACAGCCCTAGTTGCAGCACGGCAAGCTACTCCTAAATCTTGGTTCCTGAGGTGCGTCGTTTCACATCCGGGCCGACGTGGGCCGGCGGCGTTGGCGCCTTCACCCCAGCCGGCGTTGACTCCCCAGCAACCGGATGCGGCACATCGTCGTTCACCCGGCCATCCGAGTAGCCCTTGCCGACCATGACTTCATGGCTTTGGGAGCGTTTCATCGGTTTTGCGTTCAACACAGTTCCGAGAACCTCGGCACTTACGGAGCCCAGTGAATGCGTGGCAGCTTCGAGCATGGCCGGGGTGGTCTTGCCATGGCGTGCCACCACTATGGTTCCGTCGGCGGCTGCTGCCACCAGCGCGGCGTCCGTCCACGTCGAGAGCGCGGCAGTGTCGACCACAATGACGTCGTAACGCTCTCGGATCGTTTTCATCAACTCCGAGATGCCTGCACCCAGCAACTCCGCCGGACGGTCGGTGTGTTTGCCAGCCACCAAAATGTCGAGGCTGTGGTTGGATGTTTTTTGAATGGCCTCGCCAACCTCGCAGGTCCCCGCCAGGACCTCCGTCAGGCCGGGCCCGGAGTCCAGCCCCAGATGGGCCGCGAGTTCTGGCATCCGCAAATTTGCTTCCACCAGGAGCACCTTGCGGTCCGTCTCGGAGACCGCCTTGGCCAGCACGAGCGAAGTCGTGGTGGTTCCGTCCCCCGCCTGGGCCGCCGTGACAGCCAGCAGTTGCAGTTCCTGGGACCGGGGGTGGAACTGGATGCTGGTTCGAAGCCGTCGGGCAGCCTCATCGAGCACCGAGTTGGCGTGCGGGACCATCATGTGCGCGGCGTTCTTTGCCACTTTGTCCTTGGGCAGTGTGGCCAACACCGGCAACGACAGCCCCGCCGTCAGTTGTTCCTCCTTGCGGATGGTGCTGTCACCACGGTGGAGGGCAATGGCGATTCCAGTTCCAACCGCCAGGCCCAGCAGCACTCCCAACCCAAGATTCAGGGCCTTTCGAGGTTCCACAGGAGTGGGTGACAGGGTGGGTCCCGAGACCACGTTGAGCACTGTCTCGGTATCAGAGGTCTTGGATCTGCCTTCAAGTTCGTTGACCAAGGCGCCAAAGTGGGTGGACACTGCCGTGGCCATCGCCAACGATCGCTGGGGATCCACATCGTTGACCTCAACTTTGAGCAACAATGTGGTGGGATCACCAAACGCGCTAATACTGTTGGCTGCCTGCGCCTTGGTGACACCGTCACCGGTGGCGGCGACTATTTGTTCCAGGAACCGGTCGCTGGTCACCAGGCTGGCGTAGGAGGTGATGCGGCCTCGCACCAAATTGTCAGCTTCTAAAGCCGATAGTCGGTCGGCCGTGGGGGCAACCACAAAGAACCCCACCGAGCTTCGGTAGACGGGTTGGGTGGCTGCGATAGAACCAAGGCTGATGGCGATCCCCGCCGCGAGGGTGGCGGCGATAATCCACCAGCGCCGGCCTAGTGCACGGACAACTTCTGAAAGCTCCACTGCATCACTTCGCTTCCCACATCCGAAGCCACCCGACTCTGGTGGTGATTGCACCGGCGAAGTGTTTTTTGGATCGCCTGAGCGCGTAGCCTCCGTTTCATCCCCATTCTTACATACCTGCGCAACAATAAAGCCGATTGTTTGCCAGCAAAGATTGGGCAGGCATTTTAAGGCGCCCAGCACCAAAGCATGGGTCCGTGGACTACTGTACAAATACCTGTGAAATTCTTTTTCGGAACGGCACGGAAAGGGGACGCTCATTCGCCTCTGTAGCAGTAGTTTCTCCCTTGCCCGAACATGCCGCAGTCCCCGTCTGTGGCGTGGGCCGCTGCGGCGTCCGGTAGGCGCTGCCGGGCGGAACCGTGGTGTATGCGCATGAGCGTCGATCGCCGGAGAGTGGTTTCTGCCCAGGAGCCGCTGGTGTCCGCACAACCACAGTTTGAAGGCGCCACAGCCGTCCAGGGTGTTCGCTGGAGCCTGCTGGCGGTCCTCTCCCGGCAAGTCCTGCAAATAGTCAGCGCCTTGGTGCTGGCCCGCATTCTCGGTCCCAGCAGCTACGGTGTGATCAGCGCCGCCAGCATCTACGTGACGTTTACGTCCTTGCTGCTTGATCAGGGCTTGTCGGCTGCCTTGATCCAGCGACCAACACTGTCCAGGGCCATGCCGGGGGCCGCCGCCACCTTAAACGTGGTCATGTCGGTGGCCCTGGCGGCGGCCACCTGGTTTTTAGCACCGGCACTGGCGGATTTCTTTCACGCTCCCGAACTATCCCCCGTGCTGCTTCTGCTCGCCTGCGGCTTGCCCCTAAAGGCCCTGGCCATCACGCCGCGATCCTTGCTCTCGCGGGAGCTGCGGTTCGTGGGCGTAGCGTGGGCGGACATTGTGGGCGCCGCGTGCGGGGCCGCGGCGGGTATTCTTGCCGCGGCATTGGGTGCCAGCTACTTCGCCATCGTTTTCCAGGTGGTGGCTACAGACTTGCTGACGGTGATCATTGTGCTGGTGGTTGCGCGGGGGCCCGTACCCAATTTTCATTTCATGAGCCTTGGCCCGCTACTGTCATTTAGCCTGCAGGTGCTGGCCACAAACTTCCTGGCCTATTTCTCCAGAAATATCGACAACATCTTGGTTGGCCGGTATTTGGGCCTGACGTCCCTGTCGCTTTATGGCATGGCCTACCGAATTTTGGTGGTGCCAGTTCAGCTCCTCGGGCAATCGGTGAACAGGGTCATGTTCCCGGCGTTTTCGCGCATGGCCCATGATCGGGAGTTGGTGGCATCAAACCTGCTGAAATCTACCCGAATTCTGGCGTTTGCCGTCATTCCCGTCATGACGTGGGTGGCCGTTGCCGCACCCGAATTGGTCCATGTGGTCTTGGGTGATCAGTGGTTGCCCGCAGCACCCCTGATCACGGTCCTTGCCATTGGCGGGGCGCGCGAAACCATCCTCTACATCACCCCCACCCTCATGAAGGGCATGGGGCATGCACGACTCAACTTTGTGTATGAGATCCTTGCGACCCTGGTGCAGGTCGGTGGCATCGTTATTGGGCTGCAGTTCGGCATCCTGGGTGTGGCTGTGGGCTTGACTGCGGCAGGTTTTCTGTTGGCCCCCGCACTCCTCCTCATTCAAAAGAAGATGTGTGGGATTCGGATCCGCTCGCAACTACGCGCACTGGCCCCCGCCCTGCACGCCAGCCTGTGGGGGGCCTTGGCCTACCTCGGCATGAGCTTGCTTGCGCTTCCGGACCCCCTGCTCATCCTTCTTGGACTGCTTGCTTTTACCGCCGTCGCCGCGGCCGTGTTGGTCTTATTCCACCGGCGCGCCACCCGCTGGGTCCTGAGCCAACTTCACCTTTTAATACGTAAGCCCAAAGCCGGCAGCCTGTAGTGCTGTTGTTATTTGCAAGGAGGCCGCAGTGCCCAGCACCAGCGAAATCAGGGTTGTGATTGCCGTCCTCACCTACAAGCGTCCGGCGGATATTGGTGTTGCGCTGCCCAGACTGCTCGAACAGGCGCAGTCGTGTAGCCATGAGTGCTCGGTGCTCGTGATCGACAACGATCCGCACGGTAGCGCCCGGTCCATGGTGGAATCGTTCAACGCCGCAAATCTTCGCTACGCCAATGAGACCCAGCCGGGCATTGCTGCCGCCCGAAACCGGGCCCTGACGGAGTCCGCCGGGGCCGAGGTGCTCGCTTTCATCGACGACGACGAGGTGCCGGTTGAGAACTGGATTAACTTGTTGCTGGCGCAGTACCTGACCACCCGGCCTGCAGCCGTGGCCGGGCCCGTCATCTCCGAATACGAGCAGGAACCCTCGGGGTGGATCAAGGAGGGCGAGTTCTTCAAGCGGCGGCGCATGGCCTCGGGGACTCCCCTGACGGTTGCTGCGACCAACAACTTATTGTTGGACTTGGGGCAGATCCGCTCCCTTGGATTGACCTTTGACGAACGGTTTGGCCTCAGCGGCGGTTCGGACACCTTGTTCACCCGGCGGCTGGTCACCAGCGGCGCCCGCATGGAGTGGTGCGATGAGGCCATAGTCATCGACAGGGTTCCGGTGAGCCGGCTAACCAAGGATTGGGTGCTGCGACGGTCGCTGCGCAGCGGGAATTCCTGGAGTCGGGTGGCTCTGGAACTGGCGGCGGGCCCCAAGGAACAGTTGCTGACCCGGACAGTCCTTTCCGCTCGTGGCGGCTTTCGCCTGGCGGGCGGTCTTGGCAGGTACTCCCTGGGCGTTGTGTTGCGGGCCCCCAAGCATCGCGCCAAGGGACTGCGTACGACGGCCCGGGGCGCCGGAATGCTCTCAGGCGCCTTCGGGTATGTTTACAGCGAATATCAACGAAAACCCTAGTAGTTACCCAAAGGGTTCCCAGAAGTCCACTCGAACACGCGTGCAATCCATTGATTTGCATCACATTGTGACGTTTGATGCGCCATAAACTTGCTCAATGGTCACGATACGGTTACATTTTAAAAATGCCCGCCGGGGTCGAAGGACTCTCGCGATGACTCCTCTGTGGACTCGACTTGTAGAGACAATGAGGATTTAGGCCGCAGGAATACTGCGCAGAATCGTCTAATTCTTAGCTAGTGCCTTGTGCCTAGCTCCTGTCAGTATGCTCATCGCTTTCTTCGTGCCCGGAATCTCTAAAATCGGCGAAATTAAGTGAACACAACTCTCCCCCTTGCCCGTAACACTTCAAAACTCAAGAAGCGCACAGCCACCATTGCTCTTGGCTCCCTGCTGCTCACTGCTGCTGCGGGGGGTGTCGGCGGCCAGATGGCCACGGCGGCCCCGTCGTCTCAAATCACCAGCGTGCCCGGCTCATATAAGCCCGCCCCCGCAACAACAGGTGTGCCGGCCGGGACAAAGCTGACACCGTACAACACCAGCGGCGCCGACTTGATCATCACCAAGGACAATACGGTGCTGAGCGGCTTGATGATCTATGGGGACATCAAGGTGCGTGCAAAGAACGTTGTCATTCGTGACAGCTATCTTCGCGGCGGCAAGTCCAAACCAGCCACCAATACCGGAATTGTCGACGCCAATGACGCCAAGGTGCTCAATCTTGTGGTCTCCGGCAACACCATTGCCCCCGATGCTCCCTCAACCACCCGTGACGGTGTTGTCGGGCACGACTACAAGGCAACGAACAACCATATTTACGGCACCAATGATGGTCTGGGCATCTTCAACAAGCCCGGCGGTTCCCTCAACGCCAATGTGACGGCCACCGGCAACTACATTCACTCGCTGACCCAGTTCGTCAACGACACCACCCAGCCCAAGGCCACGGCAAACGACGGCATCCAGGTTCAGGGCGGGCGCAACATCAACATCACTGGCAACAACATTGTTGCCAGCGTTCTCCAGCGCGGCCCCGGCATCACCACCGGCACGCCCAGCTATGGGAACAGTGGAATCACCCTGCAGCAAAATGTTTCCAAGTTGGAAACCGTTGTTGTGGCAAAGAACTGGGTTGATAACGGCAAGGCCAGCATCAACATCGACCACACCGTCACCAAGTTCCCGAGCATCGCCGTCACGGTGCGGGAGAACTCCTTGGGCCGCAACCAGTTCGACTACGGCAACGGCTCCAAGTACGTCATTCGCATCAAGAGCCAGAAGGCCAGCACCGTGACGGGTCTTTCGACCAACAAGTGGGCCGACAATGGCACCTTGCTGGCCGTGGGCCGCAACTCGGGCATCCGCTTTGACGACGTCGCCTCCTCCAACCAGCTGCCGGCGGTGACTCCCACGCCGGCTCCCACCCCGACGCCCACCCCGACCGCTCCTGCTGTGACGACGCCGGCGCCCACGCCGACCACTCCCGCTGCGACCACACCTGCTGTGACAGCCCCACAGCCCACTACCGGCAAGCCCAACGCAACAAATACCGGCGCCCCGGCCGGGGCGAAACTCACGCCCTACAACACCAGCGGAGCTGACTTGATCATCGACAAGGACAATACGGTTCTTGACGGTTTGATGATCTACGGTGACATCAAGGTGCGCGCCAAGAACGTTGTCATCAAGAACAGCCACCTTCGCGGCGGAAAGTACATTCCCAACAGCAACACCGGAATCATTGACGCCAATAACGTAAACGTGCAGAACCTGGTCGTTTCAAACAACACGATCACCCCCGACCAGGCGTCGTACTACCGTGACGGGATTGTTGGTCACGACTACACGGCAACACGCAACCACATTTACCGCACTAACGACGGGCTGGGCATCTTCAACAAGCCCGGTGGTTCACCGAATGCAAATGTGACCGCCTCCGGGAACTACATTCATGACCTGACGTTCTGGAGCAATGACCCCGCCCACTCCGATGGAACCCACAATGATGGTGTTCAGATTCAAGGTGGCGAGAATATCCACCTCTTCGGCAACACGGTTGTTTCATCCATCGTCACCGGTGCCGGGAGTGCCCCGAGCCCCCGCGGCACCCACGGCGGCATTGGCATCATGATCCAACAGAACGTGGCCAAACTGGCCAATGTGGTGATTGAAAAGAACTGGGTTGATGACGGCCAGACCAGCATCAATATCGACCACACGGCGAAGAACTATGCCAACATCACGGTGACCGTGCGCGGCAACTACCTGGGCCGCAACCAGATGGACTTTGGCAACGGCTCCAAGTACCCCATCCGCATCATCAGCCAGTCCGCCAGCGTTGTTACCGGCCTGACCACCAACGTCTGGGAAGATTCCGGTGCCTTCCTGGCAGTTGGACGCGATCTCGGAATTCGCTACAACAGCTAAACAACCAAGCCCCAAATAGCTCTGGCCCTGCCCCGCATTCACTGCGGCGGCAGGGCCAGAGCCATTTAATCCTGCCGGCGCGTTACGGGGTACTCACGCTCAAGCTGTCAATCCTGACCACGAGCGGGGCATTGCTGGCGGCGCCGGACACATACGTCACGATCCCCACACCACCCCCGGACTGCAGCGTCGCGGTGTTGTCGGTGGTTTGGAGCTGCCACGCTGATGGTTCGGCTGCGCCAGCCGCCCAAGCCTTCGCCCGGACGGTGGTTGGTGATGTTCCGGTGACCTCAATCCGGACCTGGAGTTTGGCATTGGCTTGGTACACGATCCCGGCCAGCACCACCTGACTCAGGGTTGTTTCGGTGGAACCCACCACCCTGGAGGTGGACAGGGTGACCTGCCCGCCGGCGTCGAACCTCAACTTGGCCCGGTACTCCCCCACGCCGCTGATGCTGCGCCCGGCCAGCGATGCGTACACCGGCCCGCCCGCGGCGGCCTTGTCCAGGGACAGCACAGCGGTGGAATTCGCGCTGGTCAGCGACACGCTACGCAGATAGGCGGAGGGTCCGGATCCTGCCGAGGGCAGCTTCCACTGCCCGGCCCCGGCGGCTACGGCAAAGTACGACGGCGCCCCGTTCAGTGTCCAGACCCCGCCCAGATCGGCGGTGCCCAACCCCGAGCTGAGGGTCCGGTTGAAGTCGTCGCTGATCACCACCCCGCCCACCGGAGGTGTGGTGGAGACTTGAACGGTTTTGGTGGTGGAGGCTGTGGCACCCGCGTTATCAGTGACCGTCAGCACCACCTGGTAGCTGCCGGCCGCAGCGTACGTATGCGTAGTCTGCTGCCCGGATCCGGTGCTGGCGTCACCAAAATTCCACGCATAGTTACTGATGCTCCCGTCCGGATCCGAGGAGCCGGAGGCGTTGACGGAGATCTGCAGCCCGTTGTTGGTGACATTGAATGCCGCGGTGGGCGGCGAGTTCCCCGTCCCGCCGACGGGAACGTTGACAGTGACGGTGGCTGTATTGACCTGATTGCCAAAGGGGTCGGTGGTGATGACCCGGTAGCTGTGGTTTCCTGCCGAGAGCCCGCTGTCGGTAAAGGAAAGGGTCGGCAACTGCCAGAAGGTTGAGATCTGCTTGACCTGGTAGACCGGGGATCCGGTGTTTCCATCCCTAATCACCGAGTAGCTGAGATTGGTGTTGTCGCGGTCCCAGTACGTCTTCCATGTCACCTTGGCCTTTCCGGGGCTGACGTAGCTGGCCGTTGGCACCACCGTGTTCCTTGGTCCCTGTTTATTGGGTGCGATGCTGCTCACGGCGAATCTGACCAGCCCTTGCTGTGCGATGCCGTTCACAGTGGTGAACTCACCGCCCAGGACCACGTAGTCGTTGTTGCCGCTTACGGCCCACGGGCCCTGGCTTTGGCCCGTATAGCTCCCAGCGTTCAGATCCGGGTACCAGTTCAACAACGACGGCGATGCCACCCCCGTGAAGCTGGGGTACCCCTGAGTGTCCTTGGTCATGACACCCGTGGCGGCCTTGCTGAAGGCCAAGGCTCGGTGATAGCTGCGCGGCGTTGTCTCGGGGAAGCCGCCAATATTGAGGCAGTAGTGGGCGTGTCCCACCATGTACACCGCTGCGGGTGAGGCCCAGGCACCGTAACTGTCGCCGTGACAGTCCTGAACCCAGCGAATCTTCCCGTCCGACCAGTTGGCCGAGAAGCCGCCCTCCAAGTTTCCGCCTGTGCCATAAATGTAGCCGGTCCCGTAAAAGTTGGTGCCGTCGCTGGAGAGTGAAAGAATGGCGGATTGCGGCCCCGCGTCGCGCACCACATTGTTCGCATCCAGGGACATCGTGGCACCGGTGACGGCGTCCACCCGGCCCAAGCCGTAACCGGGCCTATTGGAGCCGTTGAGTGTGGTGAAGGCGCCGCCAATTACCACCTGTCCGGCATTGGGCGAGAGGACCATGGCGTTGACCCGCTGATTGGCGTTGGGAGCCCACGCCAGCAGGGCGCCGTCGGAGGCCCGGACGGCGGCCAGCCGGTTGCGCGTGGCTGAGCCCACATTGGGGAACAATCCGCCCATGTAGACGGTGGAGCTGCTGACAGTGATGGCTCGCACCGAGGCACCCATGCGCGGCCGGAAGGAGGTGATCACGGCACCCGTGGTCGGATTGAGTGCCGCAACACGCCAGACTTGGGTTCCGCCGATGGAGGTGAAGTCGCCGCCGATGTAGAGCCGTGACCCGTCAGGGGACGCCGTGATGGCGTACGCCTGGGCGTTCAGGCTCGGGGCAAAGGAGCTGATGAGCGCGCCGGTGCTCAGATTGTAGGCGAGGAGGTTGTTTCTGGTGACTGTCTGGGTGTTGGGCGCGGCCCCGGCCGGGCGTGCCGTACTAAAGCTGCCCGCGGCGTAGACGGTGTTGCCGATGACGGTCTGGTTCCAGACCACGCCGTTGATCTGGACGGTGGGCAGCACGTCCGCCGAAACGGTGACAGGTGTTTTCGGGTCATTGGGGTTTGGCGGGGCCGTATCGGCGGTGGCTGCACGCGACCCTGCCACCATCATAGTGGCAATCAACGCGGTGCTTGCCGCCACTGCCATGACGTTGCGGATCCGCCGCAGGTGGCTAAAGCCACGACGCCACCGCGGCGTCCCAGCCGTTATGTCAATGGATTGTGATGGTGTCATGATACGTCTCCTACAATTGAGCCCCATGCTGGGCTGTCAAAACTATGACGCTGAGACCTGGACGCGCCCAAGGGAGACCGGCTTGGTCGCACACTGTTGTCTGCCGGAGCGAGGAAACTACCGCGCCAGCTGTTGTGCCGTTGCTTGGTTCAGGGCCAGGATGTCTCCTTCCGTATAGAGCTTTTGGAGGCACATGTTGTTGCCGCCGTTGGCAACATTGCCTTGGCCCAGTGCCGTATCCTGGGTGCCCGGAATCATCGGGAAATGATGCGCCACCGTCACTATTTGACGTATTTTCGTCCCACATTGCAGGGCCGTCCAGTGCAACCAAATATCATCAGCTTTCGGGCAATACGCGGAAAAGGCTTTGCCCCTGCTGGCCAGTTCGTTCAGCATCGCCGCCGGGTAGATGACCCCGGAGACACCGAGCGCAAAATTCCCCGGCCGCGCCACGGTGTCACGGACCACGGGCCAGGCGGCGTAGGGGTCAACACGGCCGCGGCTGGTGGTCAACGCTTTGGCCCAGTGGCAGTTGATGTCCTCCGGGTGGGCCTGGTGCGCGGCATAGAGGCTGCCCAGCCAGCGCCGGGGGTACATGATGTCGTCGTCGGCCGTCACCAGCGGCAGTTCATGGTGGGGAAGGGAGTTGACGTAGCCAAAGTACTTTCCGTGCGGGCCCACGTTTTCGGCCACACGGATCTCTAAGCCGCGACGCTGCAAACGCCGCAGGGACTTTGGCAAGCCTCCCGGGGGTAACTCAAGGTCATCGTCGAGCCACAGGATGAGGCGGGCCGGTTTGGCTGTCCCCGCCGCGATGGACTCGATGGCCAGGGCCACGGACGGGACACGGTCACCGTAACTTGTCAGTGACACTGCCACCGGGACTGTTCCCACCACTGCCGTGCGACTGAGCCGATTCTGCGCCCTCAACCGTAAGGCCCGAAGGACGCTGCTGGCCTTCCTGTATTTTTTGCGCCACCGCCGAGCCATGCCCCGCACCGGCTGCCATTTTGAGTGTTCTTCCATGGCCGGCATCGACACCTCCCTTCCGCACTTGGGGTCCTGTGCAGCCGCCACGCTGCACAGGACCGAGTGAATTTCAGCTGCTCCGTTGGATCCTTGCTAGGGGACCTGTGTCACCAGCAGTCCGTCAAACTTCACGGAAACCGGGAAGTTCGTTGACGATCCCGACATGTAGGTAAACAGACCTACTGCCCCCGGCACCTGCAACGCCGCCGTGGTGTCAGTGCCGGTGGCCTGCCATGCGGCAGGTTCGGTTGTTGATGTCCTCCACAACTTCGCCGAGATGGTGGTTGTGCCAGTGCCAATCACCTGCAGACGAAGCGTCATGGATTGGTTGTCCACCAACTTGAAGCCGGTGATGTTGACCGTCCTCAGCGTGGTCTCAACCCCGCCCACAATGCGGGTTGTGTACAGGGTCAGGGTGCCGTCGGCGGCCACCTTCACCTTGGCCCGGTAGTCACCGGCGCCGGATACCGAACGGCCCAGAAGGTAAACGTACGAACCTCCACCGTTGGCGATCTTGTCGAGGGAGAACTTAACCACGGAGTCCGCACTGCTTGAGGACACGGAGTTCAAATAAGCCCCAGGCCCCGCACCAGCCTTGGTCAGCGCCATCCCGGCTTGACCGCCGGAAACTGAGTACAAGGATGCTGAACCACTCAGGGTCCAGGCTCCGCCAACATCGGCCGAACCCAACCCCCCGGTGACAGTCCTGCCAAAGTCGTCCTGTGCCAGGACCCCCGCCGGTGCTGCCACGGGTGTGACGGCCTGCGTCACCGTGCCCGTGCCGCCGGAGTTGTCGGTGACTGTCAGGACCACCTGGTACGTCCCGGCCGCAGCGTAGTCGTGGTTCAGGGTTGCCCCCGTGCCGTGCGCTGTCCCGTCACCGAAGTCCCAGTCGTAGGAAGCAACTGTTCCGTCACTGTCCGTTGAGGAGGAACCATTCAGTGAAACCTGCAGGAAATTCACCGAGGAGGTAAACGCGGCCACCGGAACAACATTGGCGGGCGCCACCGTGACGGGGTGCGTCACCGAGTCCGTACCACCGGAGTTGTCAGTAACAGTCAAGACGACCTGGTACGTCCCACCCGCTGCGTAGCTGTGATCCAGGGTTGCCCCCGAGCCGTGGGCCGATCCGTCACCGAAGTCCCAATCGTAGGAAGCAACTGTGCCGTCACTGTCCGTGGAGCCGGAACCGTCAAGGGACGCCGTCAGCGTCGCCACCGAGGAGCTGAACGCCGCCACGGGAACCACATTCGGTGCCGGAGCCACCGTGACGGGGTGCGTCACGGTGCCCGTGCCGCCGGCGTTGTCGGTAACCGTCAGCACCACCTGGTATGTCCCGCCCACTGCGTAGCTGTGATCCAGGGTGGCCCCGGAGCCGTGCGGTGTCCCGTCGCCGAAGTCCCAATCGTAGGAAGCAACGGTGCCGTCACTGTCCGTGGAGCCGGAACCGTCAAGGGAGGCCTTCAAGGCGACCGCCGAGGACGTGAACGCCGCCACCGGAACCACATTCGCCGGGGCGCCTGTGGTGCCCAGTGCGTAGTGGTTGGCCACCGCATTGGCGGATATCGCCGTCGGGTATACTGCCACCTCGTCAATGGTGCCGGCGAAGTATGGCTGCGGCCCCCAGGTGGTGTCACTGCCAACACGCCAGTAGCCGTTATAGTTTTGCGCGGCTGTTTGCGGATTGGACGCCACCAAGGCGCCATCGACGTACAGCTTCATGCCGTTGGCACCCTGGGTTGCCACCATGTGGTGCCACTGGCCGTTGTTGTACGAACTCGTGGAGGTGGCCACATTTTGCACCCCTGTATAGGTGCCAAACGTCAGCCGCCCGTTGGTCTCCATATAGACGTGCCTGTCGTAGGTGCTGGAAAGCAAAGTCCGCGCGTTGCCGAAACCGATGAGCTTGCCACCGCTAGTCGTGGTTGTTTTGAACCACAACTCCTCAGAGAAGGTGGTGGGGCTGCTGAATTGATCATTGCTGGAGAGCAGCCCCGTGATTCCATTGAAGGTCACGGCCGTGTTGCTTTGGCCGCTCAGGGCACCGGCGGCTCCCTTGGTGACGCCGATGCTGTAGCTGCCGGGGTGCGAGGATGGGCCCGAATCGGCCGCCGTTGTCCCGGTAGCTTCGCCCACCCGCCAGTACAGCAGCGGATCGCCGTCATACACGGCTTTCCCGTAAGCGTCCGCCGGGATGTTCAACGTCCGCCCCGAAAGCAGGTAGTGGCTTTGCAGCTGGGCCCGGGTTAGGTTGCTGTTGTAGATGGCTACCTCGTCAATGGAGCCGGCGAGGTAAGTGTTGCTTGGCCTGGCCGTCCACCCGCTGAGGTTGTCCCCGCCTAGGCGCCAGTACCCGTTGTAGGTTTGGCCGGTGGTGACAGTTGGTTTGGTGGCAACCTGCAGGCCATCAACCCAGAGGCTCATGCCACCGACACCCAGGCTGGCAACAATATGGTGCCATTGCCCGTTGTTGTAGCTTGCGCTGGAGTTTACCGTCTGGACGCTGCCGTTGTACACCCCGAAGTAGATGCGCCCGGAGTTGTCCATATATACATGCCTGTCATAGTTGGAGGACAGTCCCGTTGCGGCGTTTCCATACCCCAGGATCTTCCCGCCGCGGTTGGTGGTGGTTTTGACCCACATCTCGGCGCTGAAGGTGTTGGAAGCGGGAAGTGCGGCCTGCGTGGCAGCCATACCATTGGTGGTCGCATCAAAGGTGCTGGCGGTGTTGGGATCGTTCGCCAGCGCCCCTGCGGCGCCGCGGGTGACCCCCGTGCCCACAGCCAGATCGGACCAGCCGGCCCAGTCTAGGGATGTTGTGGTTCCGGCGGCTTCACCCAGCCGCCAGTAGTCCGCGGCCCCGTCGGCCAGGACTTTGTCGCCATAGGCGCTTGCCGCTGCCGCATCGGCCACCGTCACGTAGATGGTTTCCGATCTGACCTCATTGTTGAACGGGTCGGTGACAAAGATTCTGTACCGGTACTCCTGCCCCGGCACCAGACCTGTGTCAACATAGCCCATGGCGGGCCGGTTCCAGAAGGTTGACGCCTGCGTCACGGTGTAGATGGGTGAGGGAATGATGCCGTCCCGGATGACCTTGTACGTCAGGTTTTCATTGTCACGGTCCCAGTTGGCCTGCCAGCCGATGCGTACAGTGCCCGGGGAGAGTGAAACCACCGAGGGGTTGATGCGTGAACCTGAGAGTCGTGGACCCTGCTTGTTGGGTGCGATCTCCTTCTTCGCAAATCTCACCAAACCTTGCTGGGCGGCGTTATTGACGTTCAAGAACTCTCCGGCCAGGACAACATAGCTGGTGTTGCCTGCCACCGTCCACGGCCCCTGGCTTTGTCCGGAGGCTGTTCCCGTGTCAAGGTCCGGGTACCAGTTCAGCAGCGAGGGACGCGGAGTGCCGGCATAGTTGAAGTAGCCGTACGGGTCCGGGGTAATGGTGCCTGTCACTGCCTTGGTGAAGGCCAATCCACGATGAAATCCCCACGGCGTGGTTTGTGGGAAGCCGCCAATATTTCCGCAGTAGTGCGCATGGCCCACGGCGTAGACGGCCTTTTCGTCGGGATAAACGTCATAGGTGTCACCGTGGCAGTCCTGAATCCATTTGACGGCCCCGTCGCTCCAATTGGCCGAGAAGACACCCTCAAGGTTGCCACCAGAGCCAAACACAAACCCGGAGCCGTAGACCTGGTCACCGTCGGCGGCCAGGCTGACAATGGCTGCATTAGCTCCGCCGTCACGCACCAGCACCGAGTTCGCGGCAAAGGGCAAAAGCGCCCCTGAGACGGCATCAACCGCCCCTAGACCGTAGCCGGGGTTGGAGGAGCCATTGAGGGTGGTGAATTGTCCACCCACCACCATCTTGGTCTTGTCCGGGGACAGCACCATGGCGTTGACCTTGCCGCCAACCGCCGACGGAGCCCACCCGAGCAGTGAACCGTCAATGGCGCTGAAGGCGGCCAACTGGTCGCGGGTTACTGCGCCCACAGCCTTGAACAGACCGCCCATGTAGACGGTAGTGTCGGTGGCAACGATGGAATACACCGTTGACGCCGGTTTGGGCAGGAAGCTTGTAATGAGGGCACCGGTGGTGGCGTTGAGTGCCGCGACCCGCCACACGGTGGCCCCGTTGACGGTGGTAAACTGGCCGCCCACATAAATCCGGGTGCCGTCAGGTGACGCGGCAATGGCCGTGGCCTGGGCGTTCAAACTCGGCGCGAAGCTGGTGATGAGGTTTCCGGTCCGAATGTCGTAGGCCAGAATGTTGTTCCGCACCACCGTGTTGGTGCCCGGGGCAGAGCCTGCCGGGCGGGCGGTAGTAAAAGCACCCACCACATAGACTGTGTTGCCCACCACCAGCTGGCGCCACGCGACACCGTTCATTTGGACTGTGGGCAGGGCGTCTGCGGAAACAGTTTCCGGCGTGGCCGGATTGTTGGGATCCGTGGGGGCAGTATCGGCTGTTGCCGACACCGCGCCAAGGACTCCCAAGGACATGACAAGGCTTGCACCCAGGAGGGTGGCCACGGTTTGCCGGCCGAGCGTGACAATGCGGCGACGCATTCCCGCTGGGCCGAACAGGCTACCTGAGACCGTGTATTCCCGTTTTTTCATGGCGTTCCTTTACTGACTGACACAGCACCTTCAAAGGCTGCGATGGGCGAGGAAGCATTAAGGCTGGTGAGGATGCGCACCTGCTGGCGTTGCGCCAGCGGCACGTTGAAGACAAAAGTGGCCGACGCGGTTTGCTTGTTCGCAATGACGGGCGGGAATGCAGCTGTTCCCGGCCCGCTCAGCTGAACGGCAGGGATCTTGTCCTTGCCGTACTCGACCGTCACAGCAAAGTTGTTGGTTGTTAGATCCTTGCCGGAGTTGTTGGCAACCACCACCGTGAAACGGATGGCCGGTCCGGCGATCTCGCCGATGCCTTCGGCGACCCCGTCGACGGCGGCAATGTTGTCCACTGAGACGCCCAAGCCGGGATTGACTGTGACTGCCTTGTCCAGGGGCACCGGAGCGGCGACTGGCTGCGGCACGGCGGCCAGGGCCGCGTCCTTACCCAGGTCCGGTCCGGATCCCGGCGTTGTGGGGGCAGCTGCCGTGGGTTTGGCGGCGGCAGATTTGCTTGCTGCCGGGGCGCTCGGCTTTGCTGTGGGGCTGGCCGACGGCGTGGTGCCAGCTGTCGATGTAGGCCCAGCCGTCGCTGGGGCGGCTGCGCTGCCGGTGGGATTTGCTGCTTGCGACTGTGTGCCGGCCTGCCCCACCTCGGAGCCTGTTGGCGAGGTGTTGACTGCTTGCACGACACCCCAGACGGCAACGGCGAGCGCACCCACCAGCACCATCACCCAGATTTTCTTGATCCACCGGTGGCTGTCCGGCTCGGCGTCCGGCGCTGCTGGTTGATGTGTCATAGTTCCTCTTTCAGGGCCCGGGCCGATGACGCGCTGGCTTGAGCAGCCGCGTGGTCTGCCCGCTGAGGCGTGCTCAGCGAATAAGACGCGCCAATCCTTAGCAGACCGCCGGAACGATTTCGCTCACTGGTTCCGCCGCCGGCAGGCGTTGCGCGCCTCCCCGCGTACCGTGTTCGCGGTGCGAAGGGCACCCGGCTACCCCATTCCAAGCTCCATGTATTACCCATGGTGTGAGACCACCCTTGTTATTTGGCTTCCACTACGCCTGACATTCTTGGCGTCTTGACTTTGACTCTAAGTTTCTCTCCGGCCGAGCGCCCGAGTGGTTCCTACCTCACTTCGAAAACATAAAAATGATTACCCTGCGTGGGTGTACTCTATTGATCCGCGTTGTTACGTGAATGGGTGGCCATTACTACTTGCTTTGGCTCGATTGAATACTCGGTTCCGGGTGGATTCCTCGAGTGGGGCATGGCTTTGCCACCAGAACAGGCGGGCTTCCCACCCTGCTGGTCCTGGCCTAGACTGGCGAACAATGCGCGAGGACCCCTCACGATGCGCCACACCATTGACCGACGGAGGTTGAATATGGTCCGCACGCTCAAAGCCATGGTCGTTGTGGCCGCCCATCCGAACCCGGAACTTTACGGCGCCGATCGTGTCTTCCTGGAGACCGTGGAGGGGTTGGTGGCCCAAGGCCATCGCGTGGTGGCAACACTGCCGGAGACCGGCCCCCTCTGGGCGGAGCTGACGCAGCGAGGCGCCGAGGTGGTTTTGTGCCCAACCCCTGTGCTGCGCAAATCTGCGCGCACACCCCTGGGGATTGTGCTGCTGGCCGCAGAATCGTTGCGAGATCTTCTCAAGGGACTGGTGTTTCTGCGCAAGGTTCGCCCCGACGCGGTGTATGTCAGCACCGTGACAATACCTTTGTGGATTTTGCTCTCCAGAATGTCTGCGATTCCTGTGCTGGCGCACGTGCATGAAGCCGAAAAGTCAGTCTCGAGACTCTCCAGGCTTGCCCTGGCCACGCCGCTGCTGCTGGCAAACGCCATAGTGGCCAACAGTCGCTTCAGCGCCGATGTCCTGACCGGGGCGATCCCGCGCCTGGGGCCGAAAATTTCTGTCGTCTACAACGGAGTGCCCGGTCCGCCGTCCATGTCCCAGGCGCGGGCCGGCACGGAGCCGCCCTTGCGGGTGCTGTACGTTGGCCGGCTATCGAATCGAAAGGGCGTTGGCACGCTGATAGCGGCCATGTTTGAGGTCAAAGACCGCAACATCGCTGCGCATCTGGACATTGTTGGGGCCGTATACCCTGGCTACGAATGGTATGAAGCCCAGCTGCGGGATCAGACGGCTGCACTGGGTCTGGAGGAATCCGTGACCTTTCACGGCTTCTGCCCTGATGTGTGGCCGTACCTGGAGCGTACTGATATCTCGGTGGTTCCCTCGCGCATCGATGAGCCGTTTGGCAATACTGCTGTTGAGGCGATCCTGGCCGGGCGTCCCTTGGTCGTCAGCAATTCGGCCGGGTTGTTAGAAGCTGCCGGGGGCTACCTTTCCCCGCAATTTGTGGCAGTCGACAGCCCCGAAGACATTGCTGACGCCATTGAAAGAATCGGCAAGGATTGGACCCGTTTCCGCGCCGCAGCCCGTCAAGACGCGGTGACTGCCGCCAACCGCCATAACACGCGAAGCTACCAGCAGCAGATGGTGGCGGCGCTGGCGCAGATCACCCGTCCCTAGCTGCTGCTCAGGTGCGCACTGCCGCCGTGGCCCGGATTTCCTGGGCTAAGCTCACCGTTGCCTCAATGTGAGACCTGGTCGATGCGCCGAAGACTATTGCCTCAATGGCATCGTGGCCCAAAACCCACTCAAGGGCTTCCCTGGGCGCAATGGCGCCCGAAGCCAAGACGGACATGGCAACGGGGCGGAACTTCTTGTGGGCCAGCACGTCCTGGTACCCCGCAATGCCACCTGACATCCGGAATCCGAGCTTGTTGATGTTTGAGCAAACAATGGGGTTCTCAAGGCCCTGTTCCTCCAACGCATCGAGCAGTCGCGGCAGGTTCATGGTGATGAACCCGGGCTCCGCACCGTACCGGGTTCTCACATGGTCGGCAAAGATTCTGAAGGCCTCGTTAAAGCCCAACCCGAGGAGGAGGTCCACCACCACATTCTGCAAGAAGATCACCGGCGTTGGCAGTCCGTGAAACATTTTCATTTCAGCATCTATCAACAAGGTGATGATGCCTTCAACGTCCTTACGGGCCACCGATCGGCCGCCCACCAGGGCTGCATTGATAAGTCCTGTGTCCGGCAGGAATTTTTTCAACGCCCCCATCATGCCCACATCCGTCACGGCATTGGCGTATTTGTGCGCATACGGCATGCACGGGTAGAAAGCGAAGCCTTCGTAACGCTCCGGATGGCAACGCACATGGTCGCAGACGGCTGCAATGCGATCATGGGTGGTGCACATGAAGGTGCGGAGCCCGCAGGCGTAGGCATCGTCGAGGACGTTGATGACCGCATCGAGTGATTGAAACTTCAGCGCCTGGGCCCGGGCTTTCTCCTCGGACATGTGGTTGACGCCAAAGAACTGATTGTCACCAAAAAGTAGTGTGTCCATGATTCGATCCTCCTAGGGTGGTGGCTAGCTGCCCAGCAACTTGGCAACGGCGCTCAGGCGTCGCCAGGAGAACCGGGGCGTTGCCTGGCTCGGGGACAAGGCGGGGGCTTCTTGTGCGGGGCTTGGTTTTGTTGCTGCATCCTTGATGAGCATGTCAATGACACTGTCAGCCTCGGCCGCACTGGTGAAGGAGTTTTGATGCGCTGGCGCATTCCTGTCCCCGCGTCCCACACCGGTGATGAAGTAGTCCAGCTCGGCACTATATTCCTCACCGCGCAGATAAAACCACGTGGGCGGGGTCAATTCGGTCGTGTACCGCACATTCCACCCGTGCCCATAACCGTCGGGCAATGCTGCTGTCTCTCGCAAATACACCTGACATTCCTGCCGGTCAACGGCGATCCGGCCGGCGTCACCCCAAATCGTCACCTTGGTGGTCATTTTTCGGTAGGACTCATCGGACCAATTGACGGAGATCTGGGCGGAACGACCGTCAGCATAGTTCAAGGTTCCGTACACCTCGTCCTCGGTGTGGGCGGAGAAGACACTGCCGAAGATGGTTCCGCTGACGCCCTCGGGACTGCCCAGGTACCAATTGACCAGGTCGATGGCGTGGGCGGCGTAGTCATACAGGCAGCCACCCCCCGATTCCCTGCGGTTCCGCCAGGTGCCGCCCTTGGGTGCCAGCACCACCGGGCCGTAGGATTCGGCCAAGACATGTGAGACCTTGCCGATGGCTCCGGCGTCCAGCAACGACTTCACTTCCGCGAAGGCGCCAACAAAACGGTTGTGGTACCCCACCTGGGTCACCACGCCGCGCTCGGCCGCCAGGGCGCTCAGCTGCCTCGATTCAGCCAGGCTGAGGGTCAGCGGTTTTTCGCAGAAAACATTCAAGCCAGCCTTGATGGCTTTCTCGGCCATGGGAAAGTGGGTGGCTGTGGGCGTTGCAATGACAACGCTCTGTGCCCCCGATTCCGCCAGCATGGTGTCATAGTCCGTGAACGTTTTTATCCCGGTATATTTTTCCAACACATCCAGGACGTACTTGACGGAATCGCACACGCCCACCAGTTCAACCTCGGGATGGGCCCGCAGCATGGACAAATGTGACAGTCCCATCTTTCCCACACCTACTACGGCCACTTTAGTCATCGTTACTCACTCCCTTATTCGCGTCGTCGTGCCCGATCTCCTGCCCGGACGTATCCCCGGGTAACGATGGCGTTCGGGTAGCTGCCTGCAATTCTCTAAACCACTTCACCAAGGCCAAAACGGTGAAACCCGCCGTCGCCGCCACGGTAACCGCATATAGGCCCATGAACAGCGGCAGAACCCCCATGAGCAAGAAACTCAGGCACAGGACTCCGTAGTCCATGGGCAAGACCATGACCGATCGGGTCCATGACGGCCGCCCGCTGCTAGCATGCGCCGTCGGCATGACTGTTCCCAGCGACCGCCGAAGCTGCTCGGTGAGAATCATGGCGAAAAAGTACACGGGCCCCACAATCGCCGAGGCGAGCGGGATAAGCAGCCAGGGAACGGGCACGGCCTCAAATCTGTACAGGCCCACGGCCAGAAAGACCGGCAGGGCGGAGATTTTTACGGCGTCGGCAATGTGGTCCAGCCACTCACCGGCGGGGCTTCCGCCACCCCTGAGCCGGGCCAGCTGGCCGTCGGCGGAGTCGAAGGCGTAGCCGATCACCAGGAGCAACCCCACAGCCACGCCCAGCACCGGCCCGGGTGGGACGATGACCAGCAGTGCAATGCCGGCGTAGGTGAACAGCGCACTAATCACTGTGACCAGATTCGGTGTCATGCCAGCCTTGTACGCTGCGGCGGCCAGGACCCTGCCCATTTTTCGGTTGATGAACCGGGAGTATGCGGGTGCGTGGAGCCCGGCACCTTTTTGTGCCAGGGAAAGCCGGCGGAAGACCTGCCCCAGAGATTCGTGCACCGGTGAGGGGCCCTCGGCCTGCCTCCAGGTGGCGGTCATGAGGCACCAATATTCTTCAGGTCACCAAACGAGGGATCCACCGTTGGTGACCGCCGTCGACTCTTGAACAGTGCCTTGGTGGACTCCCCCGCCACAATGCGCCGGCACATGGCCTCATAGCCCTGCGCGATGTCATCCCAGTCGTAGTGCCGGGCCCGGGCCACGGAGGCGACACCACGTTCGTGCACCCCGGCAACATTCGCCTCGGCACCCTCGGCGAGCGCCGGGATGTCAGCGGCTGAGCCGAAGTACTGCCCCGCCGCACCGAGCACCTCCCGGTTGAACCGCACATCAAAGGCGTTGGTGGCGGCCCCGGCACCCATGGCCCGCAACAGGCTCGGGTTGGTACCGCCCACCGAATGCCCGTGCCAGTAGACAAGGGCGTTGGCATAAAGCTCGTCGAGAAGATCCTGGTCCCATACCCCGCCCACAAATGTGACCCTTTGATCGCCCATGGCATGCAGTGTTGCCGTGTACTCCTGGGCGTAGGGGTGCGAACCCACCACTATCAGCGGCAGCTTGGCCCGGCTCTTGGTGTATCCTTCCACGATCATGTGGACGTGGTTCTCCGGCAGGAAGCGGGCCACCACCAGGTGGTACGCCTTGGCGCTCAGGCCGAACTCGGCGATCCGCGAGCTCCCACCGCCCTGAAGGATCGGGGCGCCGTAAGCCAGCAGGGTGGTTTCGACGTTGAATTCTTCCGTGTAGTAGTCCTGGATGCCCTCGGCGTCGGCGATGAGCGCGTCGGAGAGACGAACTGCCAGCGACTCGGCTCCCCGGTAATACTTGCGCCCAAGGTTCCCCCACCTGGCCCGCTGCCACTCAAGCCCGTCAACGTGCGTGGCGACCGGGATGCGCGCAGCCTTCAGAACCGGCAACCAGGGCGAGTTGGCGGCGTTGAAGACGATGGCGGCGTCGACCCTGTGTGTGAGGATGTGGCCCACTGCCCGGCCGGAGTGGACAAGAGTTTCCAAGGACTTCCTGCGCGGGGCTGAGTGGTGCACCAGTTCCATGCCCAAGTAGTGGGTGGGCCCGGGTTGTTCGGACTTGGCCGTCCGGCAATACACCACCACGTCGTGGCCCATGGCGGCCAGGCGTTGCCCGACCTCCTCGACACACGTTTCAAAGCCGCCATACCTGGCGGGAACCCCGCGGGTGCCCACCAACGCGATTCGCATGGTGCCGCCGCCGGTTGAACGGGTATTCATGTGAGACCTCCCCAGCACGATGTTGTGTGCAGTACCGATTTCTCCGTGTATGTCTAGAATGAGCGACGGGCTCGCCCCGATTCAAGGAATTCATGGTCGATGACTTCCAGCGTCCTTCGAAGAACAGTGCTGGAGGTGTGGACGGTGTAGGGGAAGTAGATGACATCCACTCCCACGGCGGCAAAGTCCCGTTCCAGAGCTCGCCCCTGCGGGGTACCCTTCCAGTCGTCGCCCTTGAAGAAAATGTCGAAGGGGGTTTGCCGCCACGTTTGGAGCCTGTCCGGCCATGTTTCGGCGATTGCCTGATCCACAAAGGAAATGTTGGAAACAATTTCCAGCCGTTCGGCCAAGGGGATGACAGGTGGCTGGCCTTTGTTCTCGATCAGGAGCTCATCCGAGACCACTCCGGCGATCAGGAAGTCACATTGGGAACGAGCCTGCCGCAGCAGGTTCAGGTGGCCAACATGGAACAGGTCGAAGGCACCGGCGGCGTAACCAATCTTGATACTCATGCGAGCTCCTTTAGTATGCGCCAATGGGTTTGAGGACGGTCTTGAACGTCCGCCACAAAATGATGAAATCACCTGTCAGGGACCAGTTCTCCACGTAGTACAGGTCCAGCCGGACCGCCTCATCCCACGCCAGATTGGATCTGCCACTGACCTGCCACAGGCCGGTAATGCCGGGCTTGATGAGCAATCTGCGGTGGGCCGGCTTTTCGTAGCTGGCCACCTCAGACTTCAGCGGCGGCCGTGGACCCACCAGGCTCATGTCGCCGACGAGCACATTCCAGAACTGCGGCAGCTCATCGAGGGAGTATTTCCGCATCCACTTCCCGCAGCGGGTGATGCGGGGGTCGTTCACCATCTTGAACAGGACACCGTCCGCCTGGTTCTTGCCCGCCAGCTGAGCGAGTTGCGCCTCCGCATCGGTCACCATGGAACGGAACTTGGCCATCTTGAACTCTTCGCCATTGCGTCCCACCCGTTCCTGGCGGAACAGCGCAGGTCCGTGACTGTCGAGCCTGACAATCAGTGCAAGGACCAGCAGGAGCGGGAGCAGGATGATCAGTGCACCCGCACTCACCACCACGTCCATGGCGCGTTTGATGATGTGCCGGCCACCGGAGTACTGCGGCAACTCCACATGCACCAGCGGAAGCCCCTCAACGGGGCGAAAATGAATGCGCGGGCCAGCCACATTGGTCAGGTTGGAGGCCAGCACCAGCTCGGTGGACATGTCCTCCAGCCGCCAGCCGAGTTCACGGATGGCGCTGGGACCGCCCGGCAGCGGGCCGGCCACAATCACCGTCTGCGCACCCGTCACGCTGATCACCCGGCCAATATCGGCCATCGTGGACAGTACCGGGATCTTGTGCCAGGGCGGGTGCAGCTCCACAGCTTCCTGCAGCGACGTCAAGGCGACACCCACCACCTTGTAACCGGCGGAAAGGTTGTTTTTCAGTTGCCCTATCACGTAGCCGACGTCGTCGGCCCGGCCAAGAATGACCACATCACTCAGGCACCGCCCGGCCTCGCGTTCCCGGGCCAACCAGCGACGCCACCCCCACCGTGTGGTGAGCAGCAGCAGCGCCCCCAACGGAAAAGCCAAGGCGAAGAAGCCACGCACCAATTCCACATTCAGGGCCACCATCACGATGGCCATGGCGCCAAACACACGCAACGTCGAATGGAGGACTCGTTTGTATTCGGTGGCACCAATGCCCACCACACTTGTCTCGCGGGTGCGACTAAATTCCAGGTCAAGGGTCCAAAAGATCAGCAGGAAAATACCTGTCAGCAGGTAACTGCCCTGCCCGTCGGCGCGGCCAAAGTTGTCGTTACCGAACCACAGCAAATACGAGACAGCTATGACGGCTGTGATGGCGATGGAATCGGTGATCCGCAGCTTCCACCGATACGAGCCCGACCACGATTCAGGTCTCCCGGCGGCCGAACCGGAGCTCTCCAGGGGCAGGGCATCCCAGACGGCGTGCTTGGGGCCTCTATGGCGTGAGGTGAAGGCGCGAACTGCGATGCCGCCGGGAAGCCGTTTGTTGGACGGGGCATGAATTCTGGGCGAAGTCATCAGACGCTCCCTTGTTCGCTGACAGTGCGCAAGTAGGGAGCCGACGACGGCTGGGGGAAAGCCTTGGTCTCAGAAGGCTTTTCCGCCGCCGGCTCCGAATTGGGAGTCCACCTGGCATTCGTGGACAGTGAGTGTTGCGGCACTTGGCACTGGAGAGTTGCGCGATTAGAACAGAGCATTGTGAGACCTTCTCGGATTGCTGTCCGCTGTGATGTTCTAAGTAAAGAAGAATCACGGCCCAAGAACACCAGTGGCGACTACTCTAATCACCCGCCGTCGACGCTACTTTGTCTACGCGTTGTACTCATTAAGCGGCGGATTTCTACTTGATTCGTCGACCAAGTACCTAGGCCCGGGGCTTCCGTGGCACCCCGCCATCACTCGGCGCCCTAGGGTAGTCGCTAGAAAAAGAGCTCCGCGGTCAGTTCTTCTCGCCCCGAAATGCCCAGTTTCGCGTAGCACCTGTAGAGGTGCCCGCCCACTGTTCGCACCGACACGTACAACTTCTCGGCGATGGCACGGTCCGATAGTCCCTCCACGGCCAGCATCGCTATCTCCCGTTCCCGCCGGGTGAGCAGCACAGCATCTGTGCCCGGCAGGACGGTTGTGCCCAACGCCAACGGTGACATCATGGCTGCTTGCCCGGCCTCGTTGGCCGGTGGCGCATTCTCCGGTGCCAGGGGTGCCGCATCGAACACGGTCGCCGAGAACCATGAATTCTGGCTCATCTGTGGCGACGTTCGCGGAGTCATCGCCGACGCCCGGCCAGCAGAGTGACCATCCGGCGTGGCGGCCAGTTGCTGGCCAAAGTGCAAGATCGCCTCAGCCCATGGCCCTTCCACCATCTGGGAAACGTGCAGCAACCGCTCCAGCAGCGACCTTTCGCCCAGTTCAACCGCAACGGCAAGGGCGTTGAGCTCCAGCAGCGGCGCCTGCTGGTCCCTGGCACTGTCGGCCAGGGTGAGCAACGCCGCCAGCCCCGAACCGTCGTGGGCATGATATTCGTGCGCCGCGGCCAGGTAGGCCCGCTCGTGGGCGGTGACCAGGAACATGGCAGGTCTTTCCTGATGTTCGGCAATCAGGCGCGCCGCCAGTTCGCCCCGCCCCAGTTTGGCGGCCGTGTAGGCTGCCATGGCGGTGCACAATCCGAGCAGTTGCTGCGGATCGTTATTCCGCAACGACTCAATGGCCGGAAGAAGCGCGTCCACAGCTTCGCCAAGAAGGCCCTGCCGGATCAGCCCCATGCCCCGGGCAACGTTGGCCCCACCACCAAAGGCGATAATGACTGGCCCGGTGTCGACAAAGAACTGGTCCAGAAGCGTCGCCGCCAGGGGCAGGTCACCGGAGCACAGTGCCGTGGTGAGCTGGCGGAAGACGATCATTTCGGGGATGAAGAAGACGTCATACACCTGCGAATGCTCGATGGCGAACGCTTCCGCCGAGCGCTGCTGGCTTTGCGTGGCCAGGCCCAGGGCGCACAGCCGTTCGGCATCCATGGCCAAGGCAATGGATTCGTTCAACCGGCGCTCCTCCGGCGACAGCTGCGAGCCACCAGCCAGCACGGACTCTATGAGCGGGAGCATGCCGGCATAGTCACCCAATTGAGAGAGCATCATCAGTTCAAGCAGAGAAGTCTTCTGTGCAACATGGTCCCTGATGGCGGCTGCTTCTTGGGGCAACTCCACCATGAGCCGTTCACTGGCGCCGAGCAGTTGGCTGATATCGGCCTTGATACCCGACGCCGGCATGCCGAGGGCAAGCCGGGTGGTGGCCCGCAGCAGGGCACCAAACAACAGTTCACTCAAGGTGCGTGCCGCGTCGAACGCGTCATCAAGAAGGTCCGCGGCTTGTTCATAGCGGCCCAACATGAAGTGGGCCCTCGCCTGCACAGCCCGCACCTGCAACGTCGGCTCGTGCGCAGCGGTGTTCTCAAGAAGGTCCAGCGCCAAGGTGGGTTGCGAAAGTTTACAGGCGATCAGGGCCGCCCGCAGGAGCCGGTCGGGCGAAACGTCCAGTCCGCTGTCCACGGCCCAACTGACCCTGCGCAGGAGCGCCTCTGTTCCCAGTGGTTCGGCGTCAAGTTCGGCCAACAAGCTGTCGTGCAGAATGCGGCTCCGCGCCGGGGGTACCATTTGTCGAATGACCTCCCCGTAAATGGGATTGGCAAGCCTAAGCAAGCCATCATCGAATGGCTGCGGCTGAATGAGTTGCCGGCCCAACAATTCAGCAACGGCCGCCTTGCCGCTGACGTGTTCCACCGTGTCCCGCGGCACCGGTTCCGCCAACGCGACAAGGTCCAGCGCCGCCTCGGCCACCCCGCTCAGACCACGAATCTGTTGCCTGACGACGTCGCGCAGGTTTCGGCCCACCCGGTGATGACCGAGCCGGTACACCCAGATCCCCCGGCTCTGGGTGAGTAGGCCATCCTCAAGGGCCTCACTCACCAGTATCTTGAGCAGCATGGGGTTACCGCCCGAACACGACCAAAAGTACCAGCTAGTGGGCAGCGCAACATCAGCCTGAAGCAGGGCCTGAGCGAAGTCGTGTCCCTGGTCACGGCTCAGCGGCAAGACGTCGATGGTTTCGGCACTGCCGCCGCTCCACAGCGTGGGCAGTGGTTCGGGCAGGCTTTGGTTCCGCAGGTGTGAGGCAACAAGTTTGGTGGTGCCCGAGAGCACCAAGGTGACCAGAAGTTCGGCCGTTGACCGATCAATGGCGTGGGCGTCATCAACTATCACCAGTGAGCGTTCACTCTCATAACTCACTCCGCCGCCACTGTTGGCGATGGCCGCCAACACCGCACGGAACACGTTCGTTCGACTGCTCACGTCGTCACTGTTCACCGTGCCCAGCAGCGGCGCCAACGCCCCGTAGGGAACCGCGCTCAGCGACGGGGTGCCGTGGAGAGTCAACACGGCCCTGGATTTGCCAGCTTCTTCGGCGAGGTGACGCAGAATGCTGGAGGCTCCCAGGCCGGTGTCGTAGCGGACTATGACAGCCTGGCAATCCTCATTGTCAATCGCATATTCAATTTCGGCAAGTTCGATCTGACGCACAAACGGCGTGGGGCCGGGCATCACGAACGGAGCGCCGTGCAGATCCTGCTCATCGTGGTTCATGTGCTCTCACCAGCCTAGAACAACTCGTTGCGCGAACTCAGGCCAAGTTTGGAAAAAACCTGGTACAGGTGCCCTTCCACCGTTCGAATGGAGACGCCCATCCTCTCGGCTATGGCCCGGTTTGCCATACCGCGGCCGGCAAGCTTTGCCACCTGCAGTTCGCGTTGTGTCAGTTTAACACCCTCGGTGGCTGGCACCAGTGGGAGAGCGGGGGAACTCGGCGTCAAGTGGTCAACTCTCGCCTCGGCTTCCTTGGCCTGGCGGGTAAAACCGGCGGACCGGGCAAGATCCAACGCCAGGAGGGCGCACCGCAATTCCACGGCGGCAAGGTCCATGTCTTCGGCCATGGCCGCGGCCGTCAACGCCTTTTCCGCATCTTTGCCCAGAGAAGCTTGCGCCAGCAGCAAGGACAACTCGGCCAGGGGTCCTTGCCCCATGGCCGCGGTCGACTCCAAGAGTTGCAGGTCTTTCTCGCGAAGACTGACGGAGGCGCCAAACAAGCTCTGGGCGGCCAGGGTGTACCTGCCGGCGGCGATATCCTCCTGCGCAGACGCGACAAGAGCCTCCGTGGCGTTCGGGTCCCCCATCCAGCGTTGCGCCAACAGGGTAAACAGCTTGGTCATGGACAGGTTGACCCACGCCGTGTTGGGTGCCAAACCGCCGGCGAGGGCCAGGTACTTTGCCGCTTCGACGTCGTCGTCAACTTGGGCCAAGGCGCAGCCCAACGCCGCGTAGGCCAATTGGGTGCAGTTGTAGGTGTCGCGGATTTCCAGCTGCGCCACAGCCGCCAGGAGAATGTCGGCGGCCTCCAGACCCTTGCCCGCGCAAAGGTGGGCAATGCCCAACCCCAACTCGATGATCCCACCGTGATACTCGGAGCGTCGGCGCATGGTGCCCAGCATCTGCGTCAGTATTTCCGTGCCCGCCCGCCATTGTCCGGACCAGGTGAGGGCAAGGACCAAACCATGCAGGTGGAGGTCCGGTTGCCGAATGAACCGTGAGGAACCCGTGAATTGCGCGGCAATTTCTTGCGCCAATTCAACCGCATCAAGCTCCCGCCCGGTGGCCGCCCACACCACCACCAGCAGGCTGCCGCAGAAGAGGCTGTAGTCGGTGTCAACCATTTCCCGGTAGCCGGCCTCAAGCTCCAGCGCCGTTTCGCTGAACAGGCCACTGTGCACCTGGTACTCAAACTTCACAAGGTTCAAACTTCTGCGGGCGTTCGCCACCTGCTCGGGATCATGGCCGGCCTCGTTGAGTTTGGCGCTCTCAGCACGCAACAGCCCCGGAATTTGTGCCGCTCCCCCGTCAACCCACAGCAACGCACCGCAGAGTTCACCCACCCAGATAGCGTGGTCAACAACGCCCAGGGCGGCGTCGGCTTGTTCCTTGGATTGCAGGATTTCGGCCACGGCTCTAGGGTATTCGGCGAGCAACAAATAGGCGGCACTGCGCACCAGGGCGGCGAAGACGGTGGCGGTGGCATCACCTTCGGCGGCGGCGGCGAAAGTCAAAACAAGCTGCGGCTCCGAGTACACCAATGCAGCCCTTGCCGCGGACAAGGCGACCTCGGGCTCCAGGGGGATACCGGCGTCGTGGGCCCAGGCGGCAAAGACCAAGAATTCATGACGCGAGAAGGCGTGCGCATCCAACGACACCGCCTGCGTCAATTCTCGGTACAGGAGCGCTTTTTCTTCCCTGCCCAGCGTGGCCCGGACAGTCTCAGCCATGAAGGGTTCTGCAAGCGCCGTGTAGCGACCTGCCTTCTCGCTGATGTCCAGATAGTTGCGTTCCTCCATCTCGGACACCGTCTCGGTCCCCAAAACCTCAAGCACCATGGACAAGGGGACTCGTTGGACAAGCGACATCATTTCAACGCCATGACGAACGTGGGCGGATTCGCGCTCCAGCCGGGCCGCAACCAGTTCCGCCAGCAGGCTCGACGGTGCTGTGGTGCGTTCACTGGTGAGCACCCACGTGTCATGGTGTTGCACAAGGTGCCCGCGATTGATCTCTTCATGGATCAGGGTGTGCAGGACCAGCGGATTTCCGCCACTGGATTCGTGCAATGCCGCCACGGTCGCTGCGGCCACGGAACCACCCAGGGCCCTGGTGATGAGGGCGTGCACTTCACTTTTAGTGAATGCTGCCAGGACCAGTTCCGAGAGCAGACCATCCTTGAGTAGCCACATCAAGTCCTCGGGCAGGTCGTTGGTGGCCCGGGCAAGAACCATCACTTTCGCGACGCCGCTGAAGACCAGATGCATCAAAACGCCCATGCTCAAGGTGTCCATGGTTTGCAGGTCATCGAGCAGCACAACGATGGTGCGCCCGTGGGCGTCGGCGAGCACCAGTTCAGTGATTCCCTGGATGATCGAATTGGGCGTCTGCAGGCTGCTGCGCTCCAGGCGGGCCAGCTGCACACCCCACAGCCCGTAGGGTATTGCCATTTCGGTGCCTGACCCGAACAGCTTCACAACATAGCTGGTGCCGGCAATACGGGCTTCGACAGAGCGTGCCAGCGTGGTTTTTCCCACGCCGCGAGGGCCAATAACCACCACGCCGTGGCTCTGCCGATCAGCGAGTTGGTCAGCAACTACCTCAACAAGGTCCTGTCGGATGAACGATGACCAGCGTCGCCGTTCGGCAGCACCCATGTCACGGCGAGTTGACCGATGTGCTGGCTTGTCTCCTCGGTCAGGAGACCAGTCACTCCAGACGCTTGTCATAACCCTTTCCCCTACACTTCGAGGCACCTGACCGGCATCCAGAGGATACCCCAGTCGTAATTACGCTGATTCTAACAGCGATTGCGGCGAGCTTGGCCACGATTTCGGCTACCTTGGCCGCGGCGGTTCCACGCCGTGCCGGTGAGATCTCGCCCCCGGCGCAGCATTAAGAGAATTTTTGTTGCGCAGCCAACAGCCCCTGGCCAGCTAGAAGTTCGACGGCGTCGGCTGCGTTGTCGATCAAGAACGGAAGTGTTTTGTTCTCCGCCGTGGAGAAATCGCGCAGCACGTGGCTTGCGGCATCGGCACGCCCGGGCGGACGCCCCACCCCGGCACGTACCCGCAGGTAGTCCTTGGTCCCCAAGGTTTTGGAGATGTCGCGCAGGCCGTTGTGGCCGCCCTCGCCGCCGCCGAGTTTGACCTTGACAGTGTCAAAGGGGATGTCAATTTCGTCATGGACGGCTATCACATGATCGGGGGCGAGGTTGTAGAACTTCGCCAGCGACGCCGTCGGGCCGCCACTGAGGTTCATGAAAGTTGTTGGCTTGGCCAGGATCAGCTTGTGCCCGCCCAGCGACAACCTGCCCGTGGCCACCAGGGCCTTGGCTTTGTGGGTTTTGAAGGTGGCGTCCATGCGGGAGGCTAGTTCCTCAACCACCATATAGCCAATATTGTGCCTGTGACGGCTGTAGCCGGGCCCGGGGTTCCCGAGCCCGACTACAAGCCATGTTTCACTCATGAGTGATGATTACTCTGCAACTTCTTCGGCTTCGACAACTGCGGGCTCGGCGAAGTGCACGATCAGCACGGTGCCGTCGGTCAGCAGCTCGGCGTTGGCCGGCAAGACCAGGTCCGAGGCGTGGATGTGTGCACCGGCTTCGCGGCCGGCAATGTCAACCTCAACCTTGACGGGAACGTGAGTTGCATCAGCGGAGAGGCTGATGGTCATTTCCTCCTGGTTGACAACAACGGCCGGGGCAGGCTCGCCGAAGATGACAACGGGAACGTCAACTGTGACCTTCTCGCCCTTCTTGACTGTCAACAGGTCGATGTGCTCAACGATCTGCAGAACGGGGTCCTTCTGAACATCCTTCACCAGGGCGAGGTGCTTGACACCGTCAACTGTGACAGTCAACAGGGCGTTGGCGCCGCGGATGGCACGAACTGTTTCGCGCTCCGGCAAGACGATGTGCAAGGGAGCAACACCGTGGCCGTAGATTACTGCGGGGATCTGCTTGGCGCGGCGGATGCGTCGTGCAGCGCCCTTGCCGAATTCGTTGCGTGCTTCGCCGATCAGGGTCAATTCAGCCATGAAAAAAGCTCCTTCATTCATTGGGGTGGGCGTGGACTAAACAGGTCAACACAATCCACCGCACGAATGCCAGGAGCGTAGAAGACCCAGTCGATCACGGACTCTTGCTCGCGCAAGCGTCCCTCGCCAAGGTTTACTGCACAAGCTTACCAGAACGACGCCGGGCAGTTCACCTCGGCGCAGGAAGGCGCCCCAGCCCGTCATTTTCCGGCGACTATCCGCCGCGTCGGCCGCGGGCGGCCTTTGGCGTCTCCTTTACGTCGCCTACAAAAAATGCCGGCTCCGGTGCGCCTTTCTGCGGCGCCGCCAATTGTGCCGCCAACAGCAGACGGCCGCCTGCCCCGGAGCGAGGATGGATTTTGCTCGCGAGGAACGAGTGGCAAAATCTTACTGCTCGCGAGGGGCTGGCGGCCGTCTGCAGTTACTGCGGGAAATGGGCCCACGCACCCGAGGGCCCCACTGTTCAGACGCGCCAGCGGCTGGACGTTGGCAGGCGTGGATTATGCGTTGCCGTCGAACAGGCTCGTTACGGAGCCGTCCTCGAAGACTTCCTTGATGGCGCGGGCCAGCAACGGTGCGATGGAGAGCACCGTCAGTGTTGGGAAGCGCTTCTCTTCCGGAATGGGCAGCGTATTGGTGACAACCACTTCGCGGGCACCACAGTTGGCCAGACGTTCGGCGGCCGGGTCGGAGAAGATGGCGTGCGTGGCGGCGATGATGACATCCTTGGCGCCGGCATCCTTCAGGACACGGACAGCGCCGGCGATGGTGCCACCGGTGTCGATCATGTCATCGATCAAAACACAGGTGCGGCCCTGAACCTGTCCCACAACAGTCTTGGACACGGCCTGGTTGGGCACCGTCAAGTCCCGTGACTTGTGCACGAAGGCCAGCGGCGCCCCACCCAAGCGCTCGGCCCACTGCTCAGCCACGCGCACCCGGCCGGTGTCGGGCGAGACAACAGTGACGTCGTCGTCCCCCACGATGGAGCGAATGTGATCTGCCAGCAACGGAATGGCGAACAGGTGGTCCACGGGGCCGTCGAAGAAGCCCTGAATCTGGGCGGTGTGCAGGTCAACGCTCATGATCCTGTCCGCGCCGGCCGTCTTGTACAGATCGGCGACCAGACGGGCGGAGATCGGCTCGCGGCCGCGGCCCTTCTTGTCCTGGCGCGAGTACGGGTAGAACGGCGCCACCACGGTGATGCCACGGGCCGAGGCCCGCTTCATGGAGTCAACCATGATCAGCTGTTCCATGAGCCAGTTGTTCAACGGGGCCGGGTGGGCCTGGATGATGAACACTTCCTTGCCGCGCACGCTCTCACCGGAGCGGACGTAGATCTCGCCGTTGGCGAAGTCGTACGCCGACAGGGGCAGCAGCTCAGTCCCCAAACAGCGCGCCACCTCTTCGGCCAACTCGGGGTGGGCGCGGCCGGACGCCAACACCAGTTTCTTGTCAACGTTGTGGCTAAGTTCGCTCATGGATTCGCTTTCTCGCAATGGTGGAGTAGTTGAGAAGTCTTAATTGCCGGCATTTTCAGCCGCTTGCGCGGGAATGCTGCCGGGGCGCTTGGCCACTGTCCAACCTTCGGCGTTGCGCTGGGGTGCAACAGTCACGCTCAAGGCGCCCGCGGGTACGTCCCTGCGCACAATGGCGCCGGCACCGGTGAAGGCGCCGTCACCGACAGTGACCGGGGCCACGAACACCGTGTTGGAGCCCGTGCGCACACCCGAGCCGATGATGGTGCGGTGCTTGTTCACGCCGTCGAAGTTGGCCGTGATGTTGCCGCAGCCAATGTTGGTGTCCTCGCCAATCTCGGCGTCCCCGGCATAACCGAGGTGGCTGAGCTTGGAACCGCGGCCGATCGTGACGTTCTTGGTCTCGTAGAACGCACCAATCTTGCCATCAGCCCCCAGCACCGTGCCCGGGCGCAGGTAGGTGAAGGGCCCAACGTGGGCGCCGGCACCGATGCTGGCACCGGAACCGTGCGTGCGGGTCACTTCGGCGCCCACGGCGATCTGGACGTCGGTGAGAGTCGAATCGGGACCGACCACGGCGTCGCGCGCCACTGTCGTCATTCCGTGCAGCTGCGTGCCGGGCAAGATGGTGACGTCCTCGGCGAGCTGCACTGTGGAATCAATCCAGGTGGAGGCCGGGTCAATGATGCTGACACCTGCGCGCATCCACGCCGCCACGATCCGGCGGTTGTGTTCGGCGCCCAGGGCGGAGAGCTGCACCCGATCGTTGGCGCCTTCAACCTGCCAACGGTCTGTTGTGGAGACTGCCGCGACCCGACCGCCGTCGGCCCGGGCCAACGCCAAAACATCCGTCAGGTACATCTCACCCTGGTTGTTGTCGGTCGTGACGCTCTCCAACGCCTTGCGCAGAACTGCCGCGTCGAAGGCGTAGATGCCCGAGTTGATCTCACGGATCTCGCGTTCGGCATCCGTGGCGTCCTTGTGCTCGCGAATACCCAACACGGTGCCGTCGTTGTGGCGCAGGATCCGCCCGTAGCCGGCGGCGTCGTCCAGGACTGCCGTCAACACCGTGACGGCGTTGTTGTCGGCTGCGTGCGTGGCAACCAGCTCGGCCAGCAGCTCGCTGGTCAGCAGCGGAACGTCGCCATAGGTGACAACCACCGTGCCGCTGAGTTCGGCGTCGGCGTCCAGGGCAGCCAGTGCCTGCTGGACGGCGCGGCCGGTGCCGGGGATGTCATCCTGGTCCACGATCTGCGCGGCAGCGTCCAGGGCCGCAATGTGACCGGCCACCAGATCGCGCTCATGGCGGACTACCACGGCAAGCTTGGCAGGGTTCAGGCCCTTGGCCGCAGCCAACGCATGGCCCACCATGGAAATCCCGCCGAGGGGGTGGAGGATTTTGGGGGTGCGTGACTTCATTCTGGTGCCAGCTCCGGCAGCCAAAACGATGACAGCTGCTGGGGTATAGGTGGGGTTGTCTTGGGGGCTCACTAAGTGGCACTCCTGCCCGGACCAGAGTCCGTTTAAAACGTACGCAATGGGAAACTATTCCATGGTACCTGCTCAGGACTTATGCCAGATCTTTTACACAAGTGGTTCCGCCCATAGGATTCGAACCTATACTCCACAGCTCCAAAGGCTGGGGTGCTGCCATTACACCAGGGCGGACCGTGCGCTACGTGCTCTCGCGAGAAGCTCACGAGAATATAGTGTGCCACGCCGGCGGCATATTTCGCGACTTGAGCGTCGCCGTGGCGGGCAGAATCTTGGTGCCACGTGTCAAAGGTCACAGCACCCCCGGGCTGGCCAGCGGAATTTCTCCTGCTTCTGCGCACCGTCGCGGCGGAATACTGCGCCACTGTCACAGCTGCCCTCTACGTCAGGCTGGTTGTGAGTCATTCATTTCTTTTGATTAGAGGAGTCAGCCATGTCATCAATTACGCAGGGTTATACAAGGGATGAGATTCGTGGGTTGGTCCATGAATATTATCTGCAGCCTCATGGAACGAGGAAGGCTTGGCTTGATTCCAAGTCTCTGACGGTGTGGACATTTCGACAGTGGCGCACGATGGTGTTCGAGGGCGACCTCGACCGGAACCTCGTTCCACGAGACGATGGGAACATGACACGCAAGAATGGCCAGTGGTCCGCGTTTGAAAGAATGCGAGCCCGGGAAGCCGCCGAACACCATTCCAAAATTGCTGACCTCGAGAAGCGTATTGCTGAGCTTGAAGGTACCAATTCGGCGCTGGGAAAAGCTATCGGGCTCTTGCACGAGTTGAGCGTGCCCGAGCCCGATACAACCCAGACGAACGAACAGCCCAGTTCATTGCCACGGAAAACGACCTCGTCAGAGAGCTGAAGGAGTTCACCGGCTCCCAGCGGGAAGCTCTCGAAATTACGGGCGTTTCCCGGGGGACTTGGCAGTACCGGATGAAGCCACGCCAAGGCGTGCAGGACCCCCTGCACCAGTCAGAACGCGCCTACGAGAGCAGGATTAGTGATGCCGACCGTGAACGGATCTGCGGTCGCATCCTGGCAAGCTGGGCGGACGGAAACTCCGTTGATAACGCCTATGCCACCTTGTGGGACACTGGGGCGATGCTCGCCTCACGGCGCACCTGGTGGCGGATCGCGGCCGAGATGGAAGACCAGGACCTGCGCCCCCAGGTGCCCAAGAAACGCGGCGGCCGCAAACGCGGTACATCTGAGATGCCGGTGCTGAAAGCTACCTGCCCGGGGCAGGTTTGGTCTTGGGACATCACTGACATCTATTCCAAATGGCGGGGCATTGTGTTCAAGGTCTACTCCATCACGGACACTTACTCCCGTGAGATCGTCGGTTGGCGGGTGGAAGAACGCGAGGTCGACGTGCTTGCCGCGGACATGTTTGAAACCGCCATAGCCCGGCACGGTGCCCCGCGCATCGTGCATGCCGACTCGGGGGCGGCCATGAAGTCACACGCGCTCCGTGACGCCCTTACCGCCCACGGGGTGGAGATCACCCACAACCGCCCCTACGTATCCAACGACAACCCCTTCAGCGAGTCAGCTTTTAAGACCATGAAATACAGGCCAAACTACCCCAAGGTCTTCAAAAGTCTTGAGATCGCCAGGGACTACCTCACCGGATACGTGAACTGGTACAGCACCGAGCATAAACATTCAGGCATCGCGCTCTTCTCACCGGCACAAGTACACAACGGGTCATGGAAAAACCTGTGGGAAAAACGCGATAAAGCTCATCAGGAGTACTACCAGAGACACCCCGAAAGGTTTCGCCGGCCACCCACGACACCAGCCCCCGCCAAGCACGTCGGAATCAACCTGCCCAAACCACAACTACCACAAAAACTAGCCACGTGACTCAACACAGCTTGACAATTTTCGCTGCGCACTATTCGACCGCTAATGACGCGCAGCTGCAATAGTGGCCAGCGCCTGCCTGACCCAATCAAGCATGACGTCTGGGTAGTACATGGCTGTGCTTGCCTTGATGTGCAAGGTGGGGATGCCCTTGACGGTGAGTATGTTGCCGCGCCGCAGATCTTCGGCCCACGCCTTGGGATCATTGTGGTATTTTTCCCCGTCAATCTCCAAACCCAGCACCCCGTCGATGAGCGCGTCCAAGTGGCCCATGCCGGCAATGGCGGCTTGGCCCTGCACGTTGTACCCGGCTTGGCGCAGGCGGTAGCGGCCGCACGTTTCGGCGATGGACATGGATTGCGGATCAATCATGCCAATGATGCGGCGAATCCGTCCGTCCTTGTTCCTGGTGAATACCCGCCGAAGTTCAATGATGGTGCACTTCTTGAGCACCACGGCCGACTCCACCACACAGAGCGCTTCAAGGTCCGAGCCGCACTGAACACAGTGGCGAAGGACGTCCCAGAATGTCAGTCTGCCCTTGACCCGGTGAACCACGCATCCGGTGACGGGGCGCCCGTGGGCCGTCGCCACATGGGGGATCGCCGGTGGCTGCAATACCCACAATCCCAGCGTTTCAGCCCGGCTGTAGCAATCAAGGATCGCCTGGTTGGTGGCCAAATGCGCAGCCAAGGCAGTGGCATCCGGCAGCGCGTAGACACCGCGGGCCAGCTGGCGCACAGTCCCGGCGGCCAGGGCCGCCCTGAGTTGCCAATCCGTCAGCCCACGGGCCAGCAGGGCCTTGCGACTGCTTGCCCGGCCCAATGAGGCCAGGACGTCTTCAACCGGTTTCTTGAGTGGTCCCGACGGTGAGTTCATGGAACCAGCGTGGGCCACGAAACGCTGTGGCGGCAGCCCCGGCGTCGTCATTGTGGACAATCAGCCGGGGCAACCCCCTTGTGCATGAACGATGACTTTGCTGCTGCGCACCATCGTCTTCGCATGATGCGCAGCGCTCACTGTTGCGCACCATCGGAGTCCGATGCTGCGCAGACGCGTGTTACTCCAGGACCGCCGAGGCGTCCAGCCACTCCAATTCCAGCCCCTCGCGCTCGGTGGCCAGCTTGGCCAGCTTGGCTTGGAGGTCGGCCAGTGCGTCGTACTCGCCCACGTGGGCGGACATCTTCTCGTGCAGCTTGGCCTCGGCAGCGGAATTCTTGCCCAGCTGGCGCTCCAAACGGTTCAGCACCTTGCGGGCATCACGCTTTTGCCCCTCGGTGGGGCCCGACGGCGCCGCAGCCACGTCAGCATTGTTGGCAGACGGACCCATACCGGCATTCTCGCGCAGTTCCAGGTACTGGTCCACGCCACCTGGCAGGCCCCGCAGCTTGCCGTCGCCCAACATGGCCATCTGGTGGTCGGTGACGCGCTCCAGCAAGTACCGATCGTGCGAGACCACGACCAGGGTGCCCGGCCAGCCATCGAGCACGTCTTCCACGGCCGCCAACGTGTCGGTGTCCAGGTCGTTGGTGGGCTCATCAAGCATGAGCACGTTCGGCTCGCCCACCAGCAGGCGCAGCAGTTGCAAACGCCTGCGCTCACCACCGGAGAGGTCCTTGACTTGTGTCCACTGCTTGTCCTTGGTGAAGCCCAGCTGCTCCACGAGCTGCCCGGCCGTCATGTCCTTGCCGCCCACCTCGAAGGAACGCTTTTCACGCTCGATGACCTCAATGACGCGCATGTTTAGGACATCGTCCAGCTCACGCACCTCCTGCGTCAGCACGGCGGTCTTCACCGTTGAGCCGCGCTTGACCTTGCCGGACGACGGCGGGACCTCACCGTTGAGCAGCTGCAACAAGGTGGTCTTGCCGGCGCCATTGACGCCGACCAGCCCCAGCCGCTCCCCCGGCGCCAGGCGCAGGGTGATGTTGTTGAACAGTTCCTTCTCCCCGTAGCTCAGCGACACGTTTTCCAAGTCGATGACGTCCTTGCCCAGGCGGGCCGTGGCCATTTTGGACAGGGCCACCGTGTCGCGCGGCTCCGGGACGTCGGCAATGAGGTCGTTGGCGGCCTCGATGCGGAACTTGGGCTTGGCCGTGCGGGCGGGCGCGCCACGGCGCAGCCAGGCCAGTTCCTTCTTCACCAGTTGGACACGCTTGGACTCAATGACCGAGTTCATCCTGTCGCGCTCGGCGCGGGCCAGCACATAGGCGGCGTAACCGCCGTCGAACGGGTCAATGATGCCGTCGTGGACCTCCCAGGTGCGGGTGCACACCTCATCCAGGAACCAGCGATCGTGGGTGACCACCACGAAGGCGCCTTCGTTGGCACGCCAGCGCTGCCTGAGGTGCTTGGCCAGCCATGCCACGCCTTCAACATCGAGGTGGTTGGTGGGCTCATCGAGCATGATGACGTCGTCATCGCCAATGAGCAGCTTGGCCAAGGCCACCCGGCGCTTCTGGCCGCCGGAGAGCGAGTGGATGTTGGCGTGCCAGTCGACCTCGCCCACCAACGCGCCCATGATTTCGCGGATCTTGGGGTTGGAGGCCCACTCGTGGTCGGCCGCCTCCCCCACAATGGCGAAACCGACGGTGTCGTCGCCGTCGAGCACGTCAGTCTGGTCCAGGTAGCTGACCTGGACGCCGCCGCGCACGGTGACGCGGCCGGAATCCGGACTCTGCCGCCCGGCCAACAGGCGCATCAGCGTGGACTTGCCGTCGCCGTTGCGCCCCACGATGCCAATGCGGTCCCCTTCTTCCAGACCAACACTGACGCCGTCGAGGACGGTTCGGGTGGCGAAGGCAACGCTAAGATTTTCTCCGCCAAGCAAATGAGCCACGTGGTACCACTTTCCTTACAACAATTATTAAGAGGACAAAAAAATTAGGCGATGATTGCGGCGCCGTGCACGGGACCTGCCACGGCCCACCCCTGATGGCCGCGCTCGGCCAAGGCCGCGGCAAGGTCGCCGGCGTGCTCGCCGTCCGCGGCAAGAAACGCGAGGGTGGGTCCGGAACCCGAAACCAGCGAGGCCAACGCACCCAGCTCGGCACCCAACGCCAACACCTCGGTCAGGGACGGGGCCAAGTGTTCGGCCGCGGCTTGCAGATCGTTGCGCAGGCACGGCGCCAGTTCCGCCGGGTCCCCCGCCCGCAAGGCAGCCAAAACCCCCGCATCGACCTGCTGCGGCTCACTGGGCTCAACACCTGCACTCTCGCGCAGGGCGTCAAGGGCGCCGTACACCGCAGGCGTGGACAGCCCAAAACTTGCCGGCACCAGGACCCAGTGCAGGGGTGTGGGTGCCAACGCTGCCGTGAGCTTCTCACCAATGCCAAGCCCGACGGCGGCACCGCCCAGCAGGGCGAACGGCACGTCGGCACCCAGTTCGGCACCGAGTTGGGACAGCTCCTCGCGGGAGAGTCCGGTGTGCCAGAGCGCGTCGCAGGCCACCAGGGTGGCGGCGGCGTCTGCCGAGCCGCCGCCCATGCCGCCGGCGATGGGGACGTGTTTGGTGATTTCTATGTGGACGCCGCTGGGGTTGGCGCTGATGTCAGCCACCAGCAAGGCCGCCCGGACGGCAAGGTTGCTCTTATCCAGCGGAATCGTGGCCAGGGCCAGCGGCTCCAGCGAACTGGCCGCGCTGATGCTGACGGTGATGTCGGTGGCGTCGGTGCCGGGCTTGGCCGTGACCAGCACTTCCTCGTAGCGTGAAACGGCCAAGTAGGTGCTGGCGACTGAGTGGTAGCCGTCGTCACGGAGCGGGCCCACCTGCAAGAAGGCATTGATTTTGCCCGGCGCCCGCACCTTGACCCGGTGCACACGGGAGGCCCACAAGGGGTCGGCCGCAAAGGGGTCAGGCCCGGCAGCTGGGTCCTGCCCGCGTGCCGGGCCGGCGCCCTTGGACGTGCCGGCAGCCTTGTTAGAGGGATCCATTGCTAAACCGTGGCAGCTATCTTGGCTTCGGCGATGCGCGCATACGCTGTCACATCAATCACCTCGCCGCGGGCGCTGGGGTCCACCCCGGCCCGGCGCAGGAACGTTTCGGCGTGTGCCGCACCACCAGCCCAGCCGGCCAGCGCCGCCCGCAGGGTTTTGCGGCGTTGGGCGAACGCTGCATCAATGACGGCAAAAACTTGTTCCCGGCTGGCGTGGGTCACGGGCGGCTCGCGGCGGGTGAACTCCACCAGGCCGGAGGAGATCTTCGGGGCCGGCCAAAACACGTTCATGCCAATGACGCCGGCCTTGCGCATCTGCGAATACCAGGCACCCTTGACCGAGGGCACGCCGTACGTCTTGGAGCCGGGCCCGGCCACCATGCGATCGGCCACCTCGTCCTGGACCATGACCAGACCGTGCTGCAGCGAGGGGAAATGCTCCAACAGGTGCAACACCACAGGGACAGCCACGTTGTACGGCAGGTTCGCCACCAACGCGGTGGGCACGGCCGGCAGTTCGGTGACACGCATCGCGTCGGCGAGGACGACGTCGAGGTTTCCCGCCAGTGCGGGGCGGAACGCGGCAACCGTGGAGGGCAGCTTCGCGGCCAGTACCGGATCAATCTCAACAGCCACCACGCGGGCGGCGGCATCGAGCAGGCCAAGGGTCAGTGAGCCCAGGCCGGGGCCCACCTCCAGGACTGTCTCGGTGGGGTCAACCTTGGCTGCAGCCACGATTCGACGGATGGTGTTGCCGTCAATAACAAAGTTCTGTCCCAGGGTTTTCGTGGGACGCACACCAATCTCCTCGGCAAGGCGACGGATCTCGGTGGCACCCAGCAGTGGCTGGGGTGCGGGGCTGGGCTCGGGTGCGGTCACTAAATAATCGTAGCCGCTATTAACGCACTCACTCCCCTGCTGGCGTGAAAACCGGCAAGGGAGTGTGTGATGAGAACTGCATTTGGCTTCTGGTGCTAGCCTGCGGCGTGTGCGCAACCCCACGGCTGCAGGCCGCGGTCGGCGTAGACCTTATTGGCGATGGCTATCTGCTCGGCCTTAGTGGCCAGGCTGGCGTTGGGCGCATAGGCTCCGCCGCCGGCCCCAATCCAGGTGCCAATGTCGAACTGCAGGCCACCGTAGTAGCCGTTGCCGTTGTTGATGGACCAGTTACCCGTTGACTCACACTGGGCAATGGCATCCCACATGGCCTCATTGGACATGGCCGGGGCCTTCTCGCCGGTTTCGCTGGGCTTGCTGGCCTTGCTGGGCTCGCTGGCCGCTGGCTTGACGGCCGGGCGTTCCTTGCTGCCCACCGAGATTTGGGCGTCAACCGCTGCCACCACTACTTTGGACCCGGTCTCGGTGCGGCTGACCACTGCGCCGTCAACCGTGACAGTCCTGAACGTCTTCTCCAGCTTGCCGGCAACCCCTGCACGGGTGGTTTTCTTCTCGTCCTTGAAAAGTGCTGCGTCTACTTTTTCTTCGGACTCAAAGGGGACTGCCTCAGTGGCGGTGGCGGTGCCGGAGGTGTTCACCCGGGTCACCTTGACCACCATGTTTTCCACCACGGCGGCAACGCCCGGGACGGACACCCTATCCGTGGCGGTGAGCTTCACGCCGGCTTCGGCGAGCACGCCGGAAACATCGTGCGCTGTGGTGGTTTTGACGCTCTTCTTGCCGTCAGCGACCAGGGTGACCTGCTTGGGCGTGATGATGCTGATGTCACTGGAGTTGGCCAGCAAGGTATCCGCCGGGACCGAAAGGCGTGCGTTGGCGGCAATGCCCAACTGGCTGATCAACCCGCTGATCTTGGTGGAGGTGGTGGTGACTGTTTGTTCCGCACCGTCCAGGCTCACCTGAATGTCCTTGGCTGTGTTGACCGTGACAACTTCACCGTCTACAACAGCTTTGTCCAGCGCCGGGCTGACGTGGTCTTCTCCTGTCACCGACACATCTGCTCCCTCGAGCACATCTGCCACCGACCCGCCGAAGGCTTGAACTGAACTGCTCTGACCATCGAGGACCAAGGTGATGGACTTGCTGGCACCGGCGAAGGTGAGCAGTCCGGCAACGAGGGCCACCAGGATGGCTGCTTGGCCGGCAAGTTTGAGAACGCTCAGTTTGCCATCGGTTTTGTAGAGAAAATTCACTGGTTCCCATAACTTCTAGAGCACCCGGGCACGGAGAAGGCATGACGCAATCATGAACAGTTTTAGTCCGCGAACCATCGAGGACTGCGCTGCCATAATTGTTCTCGCGAACGAACGCCCCGGACCACGAACAAGGCGTGATTTCCGCAGCAGATGATCCGTTGGCCTTCCCCGACCACGGCTATTAGTTCCTCAGCGTAACCTAAACGTGATCAAGTGGACAAGAGTTGATAACGGAAAAGTGATTAACCGTACAGGGCTAATCAGCCCAGGAGCCGTAGACAGCCTCCGTATTTTCGCGTAGCTGGTGGCTGAGCGCCCCAACCTCCCGGCCCACAATGTGCCCCATGCTTTGCACCGTGTAGGGCAGCATGTAACTGGCATTGGGCCGCCCCCGGAACGGGTGGGGGGTCAGGAACGGGGCATCCGTCTCGACCAGGACCAGGGCCGGGTCGGCAACACTAAGTGCCTCGCGAAGGTTCTTGGCATTCTTAAACGTCACGGTGCCCGAAAAGGACATGTACCAGCCATTGTCGTTGCAAATTCTCGCCAGTTCCGCATCCCCGGAAAAGCAATGAAAAACCAGGCGCGACGGCGCCCCCACCTCGGCCAAGATGCTCAACACATCCAGGTGTGCGTCACGGCAATGGATTTGCAGGGCCAGGTCCCGGCGCTTGGCCATGTCAAGATGCTCACGGAAGGAGTGGTGTTGCGCCGCCACGCCGTCCTCACCGGTGCGGAAGTAATCCAGCCCGGTCTCCCCGATGGCCCGAATCCGGGGGTGGGCGGCCATGGCGTCAATCTGCGCCAACGCCTCATCCAAGGAGCCCTCCCGGGCCAACGCCGGGGCATCGTTGGGATGGATGGCCACGGCACCGAGCAGGCGGGGATCGGCGTCGACGGCGGCCACAGTGAACCGTGACGACGCCACATCACAACCCACCTGCACGGCTCCCGCTACACCCACGGCCTGGGCCGCATCAAGGGCAGCCGACAGCTCCACCGGCGAGTCACCCACGTCAAAATGTGTGTGATTGTCATAGAGGGGGACCTCCAACCTAGCTGGCGCCGGCGCGAAATCGCCCTTCTGCGGCCCGCCCTGGGCGGTGTTCGTCGCACGGCGGTAAGGGCGGGGAATGTCTTCGGAGCACATAGCCCCCAACTGTATCGTTTATCGAATTTGTTGGCGGGTAGGGCCAAAAGACGCTCAGGATAGTAGCGTAGGTCACAAGAACGGGATGGTTGGCGCATCAGTGACGTGGCGGGAAGGCGGAGCATGCACGCGCAGGAGACGTTCACGGCGGCCGCACTCACAGCAGCCGGGCAACCACCGGCTCCACTATTTCCGGCACCACGGGCCATGGACCAGGAGCGATTTGCGCAGCTGAGCCGGAACATCATGACAGTCATGAACACTGTTATTGACGGCAAGGACGAAGCTGTCCGACTGGCCCTGACAGTCCTGCTGGCCGGCGGTCACCTGCTCTTAGAAGACGTGCCCGGGGTGGGCAAGACCCTGCTGGCGAAGGCGTTGGCCCGCACCGTTGACTGTTCGGTGAACAGGATTCAGTTCACCCCCGACCTGCTCCCCAGCGACATCACAGGTGTGTCCATTTTCAATCAGTCCACCCAGGCCTTTGAATTCCGTCCCGGCGCCATTTTTGCCAATCTGGTCATCGGGGACGAAATCAACCGGGCCTCGGCCAAGACCCAGTCGGCGCTGCTGGAATCCATGGCCGAACACCAGGTCAGCGTGGACGGCATCACGTACACCTTGGACGAACCCTTCATGGTGATTGCCACGCAAAACCCCATAGAGATGGAAGGCACCTACCCCTTGCCGGAGGCGCAACGGGACAGGTTCATGGCCCGCATCTCCATGGGCTATCCCGACACGTCCGCGGAACTGGCCATGTTGGAAACCCACCAATCCGGCAACCCCCTGGACTCCGTGCAGGCTGTCGCCTCGGCACAGCAGGTCTCCGCCATGATCGAGCTGGTGGCGGATATTCACGTCTCGGCCGCCGTGAAGGCGTACACGGTAGATCTTGGCCAGGCCACCCGAACACACCCGGATTTGCGCCTTGGTGCCAGTCCGCGAGCGCTGCTGCAACTGTTGCGGGCGGCCAAGGCTGCCTCGGCTCTGGCGGGCCGGGCCTTTGTGCTCCCCGATGACATTCACGATCTTGCCCAGCCTGTCCTGGCACACAGGTTGATTGTTGAGCGCCGGGCCGCCAGTGCCGGTGTCACGGCGGCGTCGGTGATTGCCGAGGTGTTGGCCAGCATGGCTGTCCCCGGCATGCCTGACGGGCGTGCCGCGAAGGACGCCCGGAACCGGTAGGAGTCTGCAGTGTTTGCGTTCCGTCCCTTACGGCCCCGCGGCTGGTTGTTGATCGTTTGTGGCGTCCTAGCCTTCGTGCTGGCCGCAGTGTTGGGCCGGCGCGATCTGTTGCTGGTGGCAGTGTTTTGTTTCCTGCTGCCCGTCATCGCATGCCTGACGCTCTACGCGCTCCGGCCGGCGTTTTCGGTCAAACGCCACATATCCCCGCACCTGGCGCAGGTGGGCGTGGCGGTCACCGTGAGCGTGGACGTGCGCGGGAGCAACCCGGGCGGGTCCCGGATCCGGCTGGTGGAAACCCTGCCCCCTGGTTTCTACGGCGCCCGGCCCTTTAGCTATCCCCAACCCGTGGTGCCGCACGGGCGGTTGAGCCGCTACCACTATGAGCTCTATCCACGCCACCGCGGCGTCTTCACGGTCGGGCCGCTGAAGGGGTACTTCACCGACCCCTTTGATGTGGCCTTCGCCCGGCAGGCCCTTGACGCCGGGGACCGGCTCACAGTGGCCCCTGCCGCCGTGGAGTTGCCGGCAATACTGCTGGGTGATTCGCGCGGCAACGACGGCGCCCAGGTGAGCCGGTCACCGGCCCATGCCAGCCACGACGACGCCACGGCACGCGAGTACCGTCCCGGTGATCCGCTGCGGCGCGTGCACTGGCCCGTGAGCGCCAGGGCGGGCAAACTCATGGTCCGTGCCGAGGAGGCCGTCACCACCCCCGAGGCCGCCTTGATCCTTGACCAGCGGCCCGGCGCCTTCGGCACACAGCTGCACGGACATCCCGGTGCGGGCGAACCTTCGGGCTCACTGCGGACAACACCGGCGTTTGAACAGGCGGTGGTCGTTGCCGTGTCCATCGCCACCCACTTGTTGGAGCGCGGATATTCGCTGCGCATCCTTGACCAGCTGGGCCAGCCAGCCTTTAACTCCTCCCCATCCGCGGCAAACCCCGAACAGGAAGACTTTGGCGGGCCCACGGCAGCCCTTGAGGTGTCGGCCGCCCTTGCCGCCATCGACTTGGCAGAGACCCCGGCACTACCCCACCGTGAACCCTTCGCCGAATCCTTGGCGCAAAAACTCCACCAGTCGCGGCGTCGCGGCCCGCTGCTTGCCATCACCGGCACCCTCACTGCCACCGAGGCCCTGCTGCTGGCCAGCACGGCCGAACCGTCGGCCAGCGCCTACGCCCTCGTGCTGTGCCCTGACGGCGCCGATGCCGGTGAGGCCCTGGCGATCCTGCACCGCGCCGGCTGGCAGGCTGCGGCCCTGACCCACCATTCGTCAGTGGCGGAGGCCTGGGCGCAGCTAGAATCAGCGGCAACCGCCTTTGGGGGTGGGCGGTGAGCCGGCAACTGACGGACACGGCAACGCCCGAGCCCCGACACGACGCCGACCAGGCCGGTGCCGCCGCACCCAAGCGTCGTGGCCAGCCCCAAACCGGGCCGGCTCGCTGGGTCTTGGCGGTGTCGGTTTTTGCCGCCGTCATGGGCACCTCATTGAGTCTGCGCGCGGTGGTGGTGGACTTTGACTGGTTCGTGCAGGCCGCCTTCGTGGTTGCCTTGACACTGTTGTTTCCAGCCCTGCTGCGTCGGTACCTCCCCTGGAGTCCTTTTGCGCCGGCCGGAGCGTTGCTGGGCTGGCTCATGGGCCTGACCATGATGTTCTTTCCCGGCACGGCCTTGTTGGGATTTGCGCCCACCTCGGCCACACTGCGGGCCGCACTGGAGTTGGCCGCCGACGCCTCCACGCTGATCATGACCAATTCCGCGCCCGTTCCGTCAACCCCGGCCATCGCTTTTTTGATCTGCGCAGGACTGGGCTTTGTGGCCCTGCTCGTTGACACAGTCGCCATCACGGTGGCCATGCCGGCGGCCAGCGCCCTGGGCCTGACACTGATCATGATGCCCGCGGCGCTGACCACCACAACGGGTGTTGGCGCTCTGGGCTTTGCCTGTGCGGCGGCAGGCTTCCTGGTGGTTCTGGGCTGCTGCAGCTGGTACGCCCCTGAAGGAAAAATCCGTTCGGGACTGGGCGCCCAGGCGGGCGGGATCCTGCCCCGAGCCATGGCGTTGGGGGCTGCTGTGGTGTTGCTGACAATGCTGGTGCCGGTGGCCATCCCGGGCTTCACGCAAGGCGTTTTCCCGCAGGGTTCACGGCTCAGCGGTCCCGGGGGTGTTTCACAGCTTGATCCGATGATTTCGCTTGGGCGGAATCTGCGCCAACAATCCAATGAGGTGGCCCTGACCTATGTGAGCAACTCCGACGGTGCCCAGTATTTACGGTTGAGCACGCTTGAGAACTTCACCGGAAAAAACTGGCAGCCCTCCCCGCAAACTGTGGGGCTTGACCGCGGACTGACATCGCTGAGCCCCGCCCGGCCGCCGGCAGCTTCGCTGCCCACCACCGAAAAGCTGACAGTCATTGCCACCCCGACGCTCGCCAGCGAGTGGCTGCCGACCCCGCTTTCGGCGACCGAGGTGACGGGGCTCACCGGCCCCTGGCTGTGGAACCCGGCCACCCAAACGATTCGGAGCAACACCTCCAGCACGGCGGGCCAAAGCTACACGGTGCGCAGCACCATGCCACAGCTGTCCCCGGCGGTCTTGGCCACCGCCACCTGGCAGCCCCGGGCCGCACTGGACCCCGTATTTGCTGCCCTGCCGCCGGACGTGCCGGCAATTATTGGTGCCACGGCCCGTGCGGTGGCAGGGAATGAGTCCTCCCCCTATGGCCAGGCTGTCGCCCTGCAGGACTATCTACGCTCCGGCACCTTCACCTACAGTCTGGACGCACCCGTCCAGGCCGGCTACGACGGCTCCGGCCTGGACGTGTTGGCCACCTTCCTTGACGCTAAAAGCGGATATTGCGTCCACTTCTCTGCCGCCATGGCTGTCATGGCCCGTGAGTTGGGTATTCCCTCCCGGATTGCCGTGGGTTACGCACCGGGTTCGTCCACCTCAGAGATTGGCGAGGTGGCCGGGCAGTCCTTGAAAGGGTTCCAAGCCACCGGGCGGGACGCGCACGCCTGGCCCGAACTGTATTTTCAGGGCCTCGGCTGGGTGCCCTTTGAACCGACACCCTCACGCGGGGCAGTTCCCGAGTATGCGCAGCCTGACGCTGGCACCACCGCACAAACGAGCAGCGCACCCACCGTGGCGGCGTCAGCCACCCCCACCGCCGAGCCAACGGCCACGGCCACGGCTGCCGCGGTGGCCGGCGACGGCGCACAGTCATCACCGAACCCTTGGTTGTGGCTGACAGGTGTTTCCCTGACAGTCTTGTTGTTGGGGGTCCCTGCCGTGGCCCGGCGGATCGTTCGACGCCGGCGGCTTCAACAGGTGCGCAGGTCACGGCACCGGGTCGCTGGCTGGGGCGGGCCCGCTCCGGAACTTCTGGCGTGGCGTGAACTGGTGGCCACGGCCGTGGACTATGGCTACGACTATGACCCGGCCCTGACGCCGGCCCGCCATGCCGAACAGTTCTCCCGGTTGTTGGGGCGCAGCAGCCGGGCGGACGTGGCCGTGGTGTTGAGAGCGTACGAACAAGCCGCCTACGGCAAAGCCGGCACCGGTACCGTGGGCAACGCTGACTTAGTTGGTGCCGTGGAAACGCTGATAGGGGCGCTCCACGCCACGGCCACGCCGTGGGAACGGCTCCGCGCCACGATGGCGCCACCGTCGTTCTTAAGCCGCAACTGACCTCAGCGCGCGAACTAACGTCACAAGCGAACTAACCCGACAAGCGAACTAACCCGCAGAAAACGCCGAAAATCGCGTCAAAAACGCGAATTTTGGCCGTTTTCTGCGGGTCAGTTCGCGGGCGGCTAGGCGTTGTGGGGGTTCGGGAAGCCAATGTACTGGGTGTACTGGTACTCCTCGATGCCTTCGAGGCTGCCCTCACGGCCCAACCCTGACTGCTTCACACCACCAAAGGGGGCGGCAGCGTTGGAGATGACGCCGGCGTTCAGACCCATCATGCCCGTCTCAATGCGGTTGGCCATGCGCAGCCCACGGTTGTGGTCCTTGGTGAAGACATACGCCACCAGGCCGTACTCGGTGTCGTTGGCCAGGGCCACTGCCTCGTCGTCGTTCTTGAACGTGACGATGGGTGCCACCGGGCCAAAGATCTCCTCGCTGAGGATCCGCGAGCCCGGCTCGACACCTTGCAAGACTGTTGGCTGGTAGAAGTAGCCGGGGCCCTGGACGGGCGCACCGCCGGTGATGGCGCGGGCGCCGTCGGCCACGGCGTCGCTCACCAGGGCGTGAACCTTGTCCCGGCTCTTGGCGTCGATCAGGGGGCCCAGCTTGGTGGCCGGATCGGTGCCGCGGCCCGTTGTCATGGCGCCCATGGCGGCGGCGAACTTCGCGGCAAATTCCTCGGCCACGGATTCGTGCACCAGGAAACGGTTGGCGGCCGTGCACGCCTCACCCATGTTGCGCAGCTTGGCGGCCATGGCGCCCACCACTGCCGCGTCAATGTCGGCATCCTCGAAGACCAGGAACGGGGCGTTGCCGCCAAGTTCCATGGACGTGCGCAGCACATTGGTGGAAGCATCCGCCAACAGGCGCCGGCCCACAGGTGTTGAGCCGGTGAACGACAGCTTGCGCAGGCGGGTGTCCTTGATCAAGGGCCCGGTAACCTCGCCGGCGTTGGTGGTGGACACCACGTTCAGGACACCTGCCGGCAGTCCGGCCTCGATCATGACCTGCGCGAACAGGAGGCTGGTCAGCGGTGTCAGGTTAGCCGGTTTGAGCACCATGGTGCAGCCTGCCGCGATGGCCGGGGCAATCTTGCGGGTTGCCATGGCCAGCGGGAAGTTCCAGGGGGTGATGAGCAGGCAGGGGCCAACAGGCTTTTTCTGCACCAGGATCTGGGCTGTGCCTTCGGGGTTGGATGAGTACCGGCCGAAGGAGCGGACAGCCTCTTCGGAGAACCAGCGCAAGAACTCCGCACCGTAAGCCACCTCGCCGCGAGCTTCAGCCAGCGGCTTGCCCATTTCAAGGGTCATGAGCAAGGCAAAGTCCTCGGCGCGGGCCGTGACCAGCTCAAAGGCGCGGCGCAGGATTTCGGCACGAACACGCGGTGCCGTGGCAGCCCACTGTTCTTGAACGGCGACGGCGGCGTCCAGGGCTGCGGCGCCGTCTGCGGCCCCGGCGTCGGCAATCTCAAGAAGCACGTTGCCGGTGGCGGGGTCCTCAACGCCGAACGTCCGCCCCGATGCTGCACTGCGCCATTGACCGTTGATTAGCAGTCCGGTGGGAACACTCGCCAACAAGGCACTTTCGCGCTCATTGAGTTCGGTGGCAGCTGTCACGGTCATGATGACTCCTTGTTTCTTGGACGACGTGTATCGAGGGCCGATGGTCGTGTGCTTGGGCGTGACCGCCGACGCCTGGCCAGATGTGCTCGGAGGTGGCCAGGCGTTGTTGCGGTCCATTGTGCTTTAGTTCACGGTAGTTCTCAGCCGATAACAGTGTCTACGCATGTACGCACTACGGGCAATGAATTCGCTGTGCATTTGTACAACAGGGTGCCGACGCCGGTGCACGATTTAGCCGCGGGCGGCGAGCACCGCACTGTACAGTTCACGCTTGCTGACGTGGACGTCATGGGCGATGACGGCAACCGCCTCCTTGAGCCGCATGCCCTGGGAGATGAGTTCGTTCACCGCGGCAACATGGTCTGCGGGGGTCCCGGGCGCCGTGTCCGGGGCACCGGCGACGACGACGGCAATCTCGCCGCGGATCTGTGTGGTTTCAGCCCATTCCAACAAACCGGACAGCGGCCTGCGCACAACTTCTTCATACGTCTTGGTCAGTTCACGGCACACGGCGCCGGAGCGGGCCGGGCCGAAGGCTGTGTGCAGGGCCCGCAACATGGTTTCCAGGCGGTGCGGCGCCTCAAAGAACACCATGGTGCGTTTTTCCACGGCAAGATCGTGCAGCCTGCTGGCCCGTTCACCGGATTTGCGGGGCAGGAAACCCTCAAAGCAGAACCTGTCGGTGGGCAGCCCGGACAAGGCCAGGGCCGTCAACACAGCCGAGGGCCCCGGCGCCGCCGTCACCTTAACCCCTGCCGCCACGGCCCCGGCCACCAGCCGGAAGCCGGGGTCGGAGACGGAGGGCATGCCCGCATCGGTCACCATCAGCAGCACCTTCCCGCCCTGTACCTGTGCGAGCAATTCGGCTGTCTTGGTGGCCTCGTTGTGTTCGTGATAGCTGACGATCTGGCCGCCAACCTTGACGTTGAGACTGGTGACCAGGCGGTGCAGACGCCGGGTGTCCTCGGCAGCCACAATGTCAGCAGCCCCCAACCAGGCGATCAGGCGGGCTGAGGCGTCGCCCATGTTGCCAATGGGCGTGGCAGCCAAAATAATGTAGCCCTCCCCCGGACGCGCGGGCGGTGCCATGCTCGAGTCAAGGGTTTCCTCGGCCAGTGCGGCACCGTCTTCGTCAGTGGTGGGTGCGTCGCCGTCATGTTGGCCAATGTCATCTTCCATGACACCAGCGTAGTGCGCCACAGCATCAGCCACCCATTTGGGTAGCATTGGCAAGGTGCACTCCCAAGCTATGGATACCGCCACGGCGGCCTCGGACCACCCCGCCCCTGATGAGTCGCCGACTCCCGGCGGGTCAGCAGTGGACCCCGCCCCGGCATCCGTGACTGAGCCGGCCAAGTACCCCCGGTGGCTGCGTGATCCGGCAATGGCCTTCACGTCATCGAGTGTGCGCGCCAGGCTCCTGGGCATGCGCGGCTCCTTCTCCACCACGCCCGCCGACCTGCGCCTGTGGTTTTGGCTGGCACCGGCCCTGACGGCAGCCGTGGGTGGCTTGTTGCGGTTCATCCGCCTGGGCCAGCCCGCCTCGCTGGTCTTTGACGAGACGTACTACGTCAAGGACGCGTACAGCTATCTGCAGAGCGGCTATGAGCGCAATTGGGCGGAGAACGCCAACGACCTGTTCAACCGGGGCATTTTCACCGGCCTGGAGAACACCGCCGAGTATGTGGTTCATCCGCCGGTGGGCAAGTGGATGATAGCGCTGGGTCTGTGGATTTTTGGTCCGGACAGCACGTTTGGTTGGCGCTTCGCCGCCGCCCTGGTGGGCACCCTTTCGGTGTTCCTGATCGCCTTGATAGCCCAAAAAATGTTCCAATCCACGATCTTGGGTGCCACGGCGGGGCTCTTGTTCGCCGTTGACGGTCACGCCATTGTGCAGTCCAGGACCTCATTGCTGGATATTTTTGTCATGTTCTTTGCCCTGGTGGCCTTTGGTGCGATCCTCCTGGACAGGGATGACGGACGACGCCGGCTGGCCGCACGGCTTGCCGCGCTGACCGGTGGTGACGGAAAAGTTCCGGCCAAGGTGCTGCTCTACGGCCCCTGGCTGGGGATCCGCTGGTGGCGGCTGGCTGCGGGCATTGCGCTGGGCCTGTGCATTGGCACCAAGTGGTCGGGCCTGTTCTTCCTGGCCGTCTTTGGGCTGATGAGCGTCATCTGGGACATGAACGCCCGCCGCATTGCCGGCATCAAATACTGGGTCCTTGGTGCTGTGGGGAAGGACGGCATCCTCGCCTTTGTCAGCATGGTTCCGGTGGCCGCCCTGACGTACCTGGCCACCTGGACCGGCTGGTTCCTATCCAAGGACGCCTACGACAGGAATTGGGCGGCCGAAAACCCCTCCGGCATGTGGGGGTGGCTCCCGGAGTCCCTGCGTTCGCTGTGGCACTACCACTCCACAGCCTTGAACTTCCATACGGGGTTGGGCTCGGACCACCCGTACAAGTCAAATGCGTGGTCCTGGCTGGTCATGGGCCGGCCGACGTCGTTCTACGTCAAGAACTACGAAAACGGCGAGGGCGGATGCGCCGCGGAGAAGTGCACGGCTGCCATCACCAGTATTGGCAACCCACTCATTTGGTGGCTCGGCACGCTGGCCATCCTGTTCCTGATTGGCTACTGGATCGCCAAGCGTGACTGGCGTGCCGGTGCCATCCTGGCCGGTTTTGTCGCGGGGTTTCTGCCGTGGATTTTCTATCCCACCCGCACCATTTTCTTCTTCTACGCAATCGCCTACGAACCCTTCATGATTCTGGCCATTGTGCTGGTTCTGGGCCTGATCCTGGGCAAGGTCGGCGATCCGCCATGGCGTCGCCAACAAGGGGCTCTGATCGTGGGCATTTACCTGGTCCTGGTGGTAGCCGTCAGCGCGTACTTCTACCCGCTCTGGGCGGGGGAAATCATCTCCCAAGAGTATTGGCGACAACACATGTGGCTGCCCAGCTGGATCTAGCCAGCCCACCACGCAAAAATGCCGCCGTTTGACGCAAATGCCATAGTACAAACTATGGCATTTGCGTC